>JBILFA010000225.1:0-5699 GCA_044351795.1 Bdellovibrionota bacterium
CCGTTATCCTCCGCTCCTAAATCTGCGCAGATCTCTGACGCCACTCGAACCACCGAAAGCTTAGGAAGATCGGCAGAAAAACTCCCTGCGATTCCCGCCTGCACGATGAGGTCGTAACGCTCCCGAGCGAGGACGCGCGAAACATGCGCCGCACACTGGAGCTCTCCGACACCCGTCACAAGAACGTCGACATCCGTGAGTTTAAGCAGCATTCCCGACGCACCGACAGCGTCAACCGAGTGCTCCGGTGCCCTCCGCTTGATCATAGGCGCAACCTCAAAAAGCGTGGCTGCGGCGACTAGAATAGACATTCTGGAACCTCGTAGATCAGAATCGACGAGTGGAGCATACTAACTCCGGTGAGAGACCACTAGTGGACTAGTCGAGGAATTTAAGGAGTAAGAGGAATGGAACTGCTCACTCTCTCTCTTGGCAAGCTCTTAGTATTTTTTTACTGTCTCAATGGATACCTCAGCCCCCTAAGGAACCAGGTCTATGTTCAGAAAAACCATTAGAGACATGATGCGCCCACACCTCCTCATTCTTGCCGCTTTAATTGCGTGCTCCATCGCTGGGGACATCAAGGCCGACGGTAAGACACTTGTCGATAGCGGATTCAGGTCACAACCGAGCGGCTTCAGCTTTCCCAACTGGTCCGGTGACGAATACCCCTACTCGCAGCTCACATCAAAAGAACTCGTGCGCCTCTTCGGCGACCGCGTCTGTATCCGATGGGAAGGAGAAAATTGTATTCCTACTCCGGGTGCCATGCTGTGGATGGAGCAGCAAAATGCCGCCATGAAGGGTGGACACTGTGAAGGCATGGCTGCTCTCAGTAGCGCTTTCCATGTAGACAGCGAAAGTCCGACAGAGTATGGAGCATCGCCTACCTTTTCTCTCAAGCCGAACAGCCGCGAACTACTCACTACTATCTCTACCTACTGGGTTACGCAAAACCTCGATCCCGTTGACCGGAATACGCGCGCCAGTAGGGAGTGGTCTCTTCAGCAAATTGTGGATTTCTTGGTCACCAACTTAAGTTCCAAGAAAGACTATGTGACCCTAGGCATCTACGGTGAGGGCTCCGGGCACGCGATCACGCCCTACAAAATCGACGAGATCGGCCCGAAAAAATACCGCGTGTATGTCTACGACAACAACCATCCGGGCGCAGAGAAGTTCGTTGATATCGACGCAGGTAAAGATCAGTGGAGCTACGCGCTGGCAGCGATTAACCCGCGCGAGGATCCCTCTCCGTGGCAAGGCGGCGCTGGAACAATGGATGTGACGTTGTTGTCTACTCGCTACAAACCCATGGTTTGCCCGTTCTGCGGCGACCATGCTCCACCTCGGTCCCCCAGACCGGCCAAAGCTCCGCAAGGTCCGCGCGAGCCCTCGACGAACTCCCAACTCATGACCCTGGAGACTCCAGCTCGATGCAGCCAGATCCTTATCACGGGGAAGAAGGACAAGAAGCAGTTCTCCATCGGTACGATCAAGAAGAACGAAATCAAAGGCGCCTCTATGTCGCCACGTCGTGGATCACGCGGCTGCAACATTAAGCTGCCTCCAGATCAGCAATACGATTTTCAGTTGGTAGACGATGGTAGGCCCTATCGAACTCCTATGACCGATGTCTACATGTACACTCCAGGAAACGTGTACTCGATATCGAATGTGGCTGTGTCGCCGCAAAGCACCCAGACGTTCACGATCGGCACCGATGTATTCACATTTCAGGCTAGTGGTTCGCAAAAGCCGACCCTTCGTATCGCGGGCGACCGTGCAGGCAGCAACGGATATTATGAAGTAACAGGATTCACGCTGGGCGATGGATATGCGTTTACCGTCCAGGAGGGAGCTGATGGTAAGATCTCGTTCAGCGATAACGATCCTGCCCTCGACAGCTTCGATCTTAAAGTCGAGGAAATCGACGAAGCCGGAACTAAAGCGTACGACTTCCAGGATGTAGATGTTCCAGACAAAGGTGAAGCCGTCATCGATATCGACGATCCGAATGGCGTTGCCCTCGACATCGATAGCGATAGTGACGGAACTGTGGACGAAGAGGACGCCGATGACGACAACGACGGTACTGCCGATGCAAACGACACTGATGATGACGGCGATGGTATCCTCGATGACAAAGAGGTAGAGGACGCAGACCACGATGGAACCTCGGATGCAGCGGATCTCGACGACGACAACGATGGCACCCCCGATACCCAAGATAACGACGACGATGGGGATGGGACTCCAGATGGTGCCGAGAAGGACGACGGAGTCGCTGCTGCGGATACCGATGACGATGACCACGACGGAACACCGGATGCAACTGACACCGACGACGACAACGATGGCATCCCCGATACCCAAGATAGCGACGACGATGGGGATGGGACTCCAGATGGTGCCGAGCATGACGACGGAGTCGCCGCTGCGGATAGCGATGACGATGACCACGACGGAACACCGGATGCAACTGACACCGACGACGACAACGATGGTACCCCCGATACCCAAGATAGCGACGACGATGGGGATGGAACTCCGGATGACGCCGATCATGATGGCACGCCGGATGTATCGGACACCGACGACGACAATGACGGCATCTCTGATGCGCAAGACCAAGACGACCCGGCAGATGACGCCTCTAACAGCCAGGATGAGGGAGATACCACTGAAGCTCCGGATACGGACACAGGCGATGACGGAGACGCAGGCGATACGAGTGGCGATGATGGCGATGAATAGAGAGCCCTAGGATGGCTGCCGGATCGAGTCGTTCAGGGAGACAGGATACGGCTTTTTGCACGCAGTGAGCCGTTTGAACGACTCCCTCGCGGCTACGGAGCAGTGTGGCAGTCTACCGATTCGGACATCCTGCTATGTGAAGCACGTTTTTTGGCAGCATATCGGGATATCCTTCTGGGCCGAGTATCCGAGGGAAGGGAGCGCGATAGTTCGTCATCTTTTTGAGTGCGGCAGACTATTCGTATCTGTAATCATACGTTCGAATCAAACGAACAATCGTGATGATATAAGGAACCAAGAGCCTCGCAGGAGTGACTTGCGTGTCTGAGTCAGTTACCCTTTACGGCTTGAGCGGCCAGTCCAGGTCGCGGCTCGTCGAGGTTATGTTTCAAAACAACAAGCACAACTGGATTCAACGAACCTTGGCACCACAGCCGCCCGTGCTCGATGCCTTGCGCAACAACGAGTGGGCAGTCGCCGCCATTACCGACTCGACCATTGTTTCTTTAATTGTATCCGGCAAGGCCGACGACAAGCGAATCGATAAAGCTGTTCTGGAAAATTTTCGTAATCTGACCCGCCCTCGGGAGTTGCCGTCGTTTTGCCGGTCCCTGGCTGAGACCTTGAACCAACCCGGAACATTTGAACCTTGCGTAGGAGAACACTTGAGGCGCTGTGCACAGGTGGGGCTCGACCTCACCGCCCGTGAAGATACGCGACTTCCTGACGATCCCTGGGACCTCAGGGAGCTGACCGATGAAGGACTCTTCCTGGATTACGCAACTCCAGTGGATGTGCGACGGTCACTGCGGACGGCAGTAGACGCACTACGGCCGGTCATCGAAAAGGAGGATTCGCTGAGCCCGGATATTCTGCTAGCCCGTAAACAGCCGCACGATAGAGCAGAGAAGTTCATGCTTGCCGCGGTACTCGGGATCAGGAGGGCAGTATGCGCGATGATATTCGAAGGCCTTGATCAGCCGGTCGTCATGGTACAGGGACCGAGCGTCTTCGCTGCCCGGGTAGTCGTTGTGTCCCTGTGCGCAGAGCTTTTTGCCCACTATCCACGGCCCGCGGTCGAGCAAATCCTGAAACGCTGCAATACTCTTCTAACTAATTTTCGATGCGACGCTCATTACATTTCGAAGAGAAACGGCTGGATTAGCCCGCACTTGAAAGAAGCAAAGCGAGCTAGCAACGTCACCGGAAGCGTACTGGAATGGATATCCCAATCTCACGCCCTCCGCGATAATCTGGCCGCGCTGGAAGCACTACCTATTTCCGGGCACGAGGATGAGTGTTTGTTGGCTGTACTTCATGCCCCACCCGCTTTCGATTTCCTGTTTTCAGCTCCTGTACAAGGTGCCTTGAAGCTTTATGCACATACATCTGTTTTAGACGCACATGCCAAGATAAAAGTCTCCGGCGACCCGCTCTTCGAGGCAGTCGGCACGAAGACGGAGTATCCTCCCGTTGAGTGGCACATGGACGCCAACGGAGTCCCCCGCTTCTCGATCTCTGCAGGGTTTGTTCCGATCTGCGAGTCTGATCTAGGTCTGGACCAGGAGAGCTTCGATGCACTAGCCGCGAGACTTAGAAAGCTTACAGCCGGGCGACTCGAGCAGATGTGCGCGTTGTGGAGCGAAGTGCCGCGTCTCTATACCGAAAAACCTTCTGATCCGTCTTGCGTAGTTCATGTGTTCAAGGACGAAGACCTCCTTATTTTCCGAGTAACCGACCCTGATGCTCCGCGGATCTCGGAGATCCTGAAAGCAGACCAATCGTCCAAGCCCTCGGAGCGGCAAGACCTGGATGCAGGGGAAGCTCCTGCGAGCGATCCGGACACCTCCACGGTGTCGGAATCGCAGACCGCCAAGGAGGATGTTCGGCTCATTCACGAAACCCACCGGCAGGTGGGCAGACCCACGTTCAGAGATTTCTTTCGAACCTTACGCGCGCTTGGTGTCACCATTGAGCCCGGCGGCGAGGGTTCGCATCAGAAACTCATCAAGGATGGGTACCATTCGACGGTGAGCAAGAATGTGCGCGACAATACACTGGTCCTCGCGCCCTGGATGGTTCATTTAATATTGAACGACTTGCGGCTTTCGGTAGCAGAATATGCCGCAGCGCTGACGAAGGTAGGCTCGTAGTAGGTGCGCTGCTTCCGCCATCGAGCGATACTGCTCATCCGCCGAGTCGTTGTTTCTTCAAAATTGATGGGCGCTGTAGGAGCAGCGGTTTCTACTGTTCTTACAGAGGCAGCCATCTGCGGTTTTTGCCTCTGGTGGATCTATCGAGAGACGGGGTATCTGCCGTGGTTCAAGCCGAACGGATAAGATACACTCTTGAGGCAAAGACATCGCTCGTGTTCGAGTACCCCTCTAGGGCAGTAGAACCTCGACATCCTATTCCGCAGGGGGCTTATAAGGGACTACGACCTCTCCCAAATCGATGATTCTCAACGCCGGATTTCGAGGATCACGCTTGTCGACGAAATACACGTCAGCGTTGACTCGGACTTTACTCTGCACCGGGTTTCCATCTTCATCACTGGGATGCCCCATGACCGTGAACACAGTATCCGTAACATTGAGCCGATCCACATATCCGACATCTACGAATGGCATACCGAGCCAGCCACTGGGGCCGGCATACTCGGATTCGTCGATCTGAAGCGCGTGTAGGTGAAAGGTCCCAAGACCATCTACGAATTTATCGTACTTATAACTCGAAAAGCTTCCATCGGTGAACGAAGATGATTGATGCTCTCGAAGTGATGCACGCCCCCTTTCGAGCATAATTGCACCTCCAAGCTCCGTGCTAGGCGTGGCGATATCCTTGGCAACCAGAGCTCCGAGATGCTCTTGCACATCATCGCGCCTGAGCATCTCCTCTATCAGCGATAGCCGTAAAAGCTGCATGGTGGAAAGCTTTGCGAG
>JBILFA010000071.1:0-17919 GCA_044351795.1 Bdellovibrionota bacterium
CTTAACTCCGATCGCACCGTCGACCCCAACCCCTTTCTAAGTCGGCTGATTCGGGAATGTGCTTGAGTTCTTGCTTTGTGCGGCAACGTCAAGCATCCACGATCAGGTCACAAGCCCCAAGTTTTCGAAAGTCACACCCAGGGGGTCTCGTTCTCAAAAACGAGTCGAAACCTTAAATCTCACCGTTGCGCTATGAAACCTCGAATGTAAAGATTCGGGCACAACAGCAACGCTATTTGAAATTTGTAAAAGTACTGCCATGACCACTCTACCACATCGATTCTTCTCATCCATTGTTACCCTTGCGCTCGTTTCCACGGTGACCATGACCGGTTGCTCATGGTTCAAGAAGGGCAGCGGAGATGGAGACGGTAGTGAACTTTCCGAATCAGACCTCGCAGCGCAGCGAGATGGCCGCTTTGGCTCCGGTTCTATTCCGTCCGCAGAGGGTAGCGGACTCTTCAGGGATGTGCCGTTCGGGTACGACTCGTACGCCATTGAGGATGATGCTCGCACAGCTATCGAGGCTAACGCTCAAACCCTCCAAGAGAATTCAAGCATGAAGGTCACGATCGAGGGCCACTGTGACGAGCGTGGCACGGTCGAGTACAACATGGCGCTCGGAGCCGAGCGCGCTCGCGCTACGAAGAACGCTTTGGTAGCCCTTGGCATCCCCTCTTCTCGGATCAACACCATTAGCTATGGCGAGGAGATCCCTTTGGACCCCGGCCACAACGACAGCGCTTATGCACGCAATCGCAGGGCTCACTTCTCCGCTGGGCAGGATGCCCCACAAGCCGCTCTCGATTCCGGCACCACTCGGTACTAAAGACTTCGTTCGCTAGTCATAGTGCGGCGACCGCTCCGGTCGCCGCACTAGCTGCACAACAGCTTTCGATTGTCTCGGGCTTTCGCGACAAAAAAGTTTCGACTGTTGAACCAAGCCAGGGAAGCCACTCGAAAACTAGCCAGAAAAAAACCGAACCAAGAGGGAGATTACCTACGCCCTTCGAGTCTCTCAACGAAGCTTCGCACGCTGTTGACGGCTCCTTCGAGGCCCTTCCCTCCTATCTGAAACCCAATGTACAGACCCACTGCGAAGATCAATGCGAAACGCACCAACCTCATAAAGCTCTCCCCAAAAATTACGAGCAAAACCGAACAACGGCGAGAAGCTATCCTCTCACCATCGCCCACCGTTCTCCGAGTAGCCCCTGGCTCTTTAATTCGAGAGGTCCAGGCATTTCCCTCGCCTCTCGACAGGTAAAGATGCCCCCTGCATCCTAACGATGCTCTGCCTCATTCCCATCATGGACTGGCAACTCACTAGAAGTATTGCTCAAAGTACGCCGATATCGAGACAGCATATTTCGTTTTGTTACACGCAGTGCGTGATCAAGAATTGCCTGTACTTGAGAATCGAAACGGCGGGCCTCTAAAGGGTGACGACGGTACGCAAAGTAAATACCCCGTAAAAGGAGCATGAGTATGGCGAAAGCTGTGGAGTTCGAAACATCTTCCGAGCTCAAGCGACTCTTCTCTGCCGAATTGGACGCTTGGCGGAAGAGACATAGGCTTTCACTTGATATCTTGAGTCGCCGCTGCGGCGTCTCTCAATCGTATCTCGCTCACATCGGCAGGTATGGTCGGATTCCAAGCAGGCCGGTGCTGATCCTTTTGGCGATCAACTTCGAGATGACCGAACCTGAAAGCCTCTTCCGAGCAGCAGGCATTAAGGAACCCTGGCCATTTGAGGGCTCGGTTGCCCTCAACCGCAAAGAGGAGCAGCCTGAGGGATTGTTAAGCGTGAAACTTGATATGGGAGGCTTCGTTGATGCCATCCGCGCCATGGTGCGCACCGAGTTAAGACCACGCACCTTACACGCGCTCCTTGGTGGGCGCCCCTTGCGTATCGGGGTAAACCCTACACAGCCGTGGCTCTTCGAAAAAACTGCTACGGGCGAAATCAGCTTGAGTCACGGTATCGCGGCCGAGCTGTACCGTATGCTGCAATCGTCGCTCCAATGCGAAATAGAGACGATCGTCACTCCATTTTCACGCTATATCGACAAGCTATCTGCCAGTGAAATCGACATTTACGGACCGATGATGTCAAGTCCGCATTCGCGCTCCAACATCCTCTTCTCCCTACCGGTGCATAGGCTTGGCATGTCGATACTGTTCCGCGAGCGTCCCAGCCAAGGGCTCACCGAGCTCACAGCACCAACGAGTATCGACGAGCTCATAGACGGAGAATATCGCATAGCGGTGATACGAGACTCGCGAGCGCATCTCGTTGCCAACACCCACCTCAAGCGCTCTGATCATGAACTCCTCATCTGCACCAGTGATGAGGAGGCAGTGGAACGCATAACGCTCAAGGGGGTAGCTCGGCCAGCGCACCTCTTCCTCTGTAATTCAGTGTTAGCCCACTACGTCCATGCGGAGCACCACGAGCACTTGAAGCTCATCTTTGCTTCCCCGGAGACGATCATCGATATGTGCGACAACGCCTTCGCCATTCGCCCCGACTGGGCGGACGCACTGCCAGCATTAAACGACGCGATACGTTTCATCATGAGCGGCGGGGGGCTGCGTGAACGGATCGAGAGCCTGATCGGGGAGCGCTTCAAAGGGTTGATTGAAGTGCCGTCTTACAGCGAACATCAACAGCTTCGACGGTTCAATGCGCCCCCGGCAAAATGGGTGGCATAACCGCGGCGCGTCCAGTGTGATACGCGTGCCCTTCACGTAAGTACTGACAAACATTCTCGGTCGCAAAAAATAGAGTGTGTGTGTTGTCCGCAAGGGGGCGCGCCCCCTCGTTTTCTCAAGTTTACTGAGCCGGACGCCGACCGTTCTGCTCGGTGCTTTGCGGGGGGAGGATTACCCATCATGAAACGTCTGATATCTCTACTGTTCGTAGTGCTCGTACTTTTCGGTAGCGCGTACGGGGGGCTATGGTATTACGGCTGTATGCGGCTCGACGAGAAGCTGTCGAAGAACGATTTTGCGTTCACATTCGGTCCAGACAAAGCCGTTACGTTATCGACAAAAATTGAAAGGGGTCCGTCGCGCTTCATTGGATGGGAGCGTGCTGCCCTGGGAGTCGAGTTCGAGCTACGGAACGCCTCAGGGACGAGTTCCGTCAAGCTTCCAAAGCAAGATGCGCCGCAGGTCTCGACCTTCTCTTTCTCTTCCGGTGAGAAGCCCTTGGTATACCGAGTGAGCGTGCCGTTGTGGGGCAGCTCTCTTACGCTCGATGTCTCGGCATTCAATGAAGCACGGTACGAAGGGAAGGTCGCAGACAAGAGCTTCGCACTGCTTCAATCCGCAGAGGCATCTCGGGCAACGCTCGAGTTTCGAGACGCACAGCTTGCCTTCTCACGTGAAAAGCAGATCGATGCGATGTTCGCCGATCCTAAACGCATCGTAGACGAGGTCGCAGGAGTGGGTGTGGTCTTCAAAGGCAAGGTCCTCAGTGCCCACAATAAGGCAGAAGTATTCGATGTGGCAGCCAACGGGGGTGGATTCCATTGGGCGATTGGGGCTGATGAGATGTTGAATGTTCGTTACGACCTCGATACGGAGTTCAAGTACGGGCCCGCTTTCGCTGACTTCCTCGGAATGAATGCAGGCGTTTCAAGTGTCACAACGCCCGGGCAGCCTGAAGGTTTTTCAGCAGCAGTTCAGAAGATTCAACAGTCCCTCATGACCGGGGCTTCCTTTGTGACCAAAGGAGCGCTTCAGGTCACTCTTCCTGCACACCGTGTCGGCCTTCGTGAATCAGCAGCTGCAATTGATCCGGGATTCCCGGTTCCGCCGTTCGAAGTTACATTCGAGGGATTCAAGTTCAGATTGCCATTCCTACTAAGTAGCTTGATGTCCTTGGATGGAACGCTCGGCTTCATGTTGAACAGTGCTAGGCCGATTGCGGTTAATATCACGCAAGAGGTGGACGCTCTGGATCTGCAGAGCGCCGTGGATAGCTTGATAAAGGTCGGTCTGGAATCTCCTCAGTTCAAGAATCTCTCTATAGACACAAGCCGCTCCACGCCGAGCTCTCTGACGAGCTTGAGCGAGATCGCGTCCGCTCAGGGAGCCTTCGTCCTGGTCCAATCGAGCATTCAGGCGCTCTCGAGGGCTTATTTTAGTCAGAAGGCGCACAATGCACTACAGATCGAGGTGAAGACGGGGTCTGGAAATGCAAATGTATTCGAGCTTATGGGGGCAGAGGCTGCGTGGACAGCGCACTCGAAGCTCGACAACGGATTTGGCTGGGAACTGGACGGAAGCGCAGAGGGAGCGAAGTCCTGGAAGACCAGTGTAACCATACACGAGCTGTCCAAGTTGCTGCGAGAGCTAAGGGCGCCGCTGATGCTCTTTGGAGCACGTAGTGCGCTCGCCACATTTTTCGCGGCAGATGGAGCTTCCGGACTTGAAACCGGTGCTACGGCTCAGCAGGAAAAAGAGCTCCTCGCTTTTCTGTTTTCAGACGAGCTGTTCGACGATCTTATGGCAGCACTCGCCCAGGTGCTTCGGGTGGTGGACCAGACTCCTGATTCGACGAATGACTTGAAAGTTTTTCTGGAGGGCAGCGGCTCTGACCTGATTATCAACGGGAAGAAATCAGAAGAGTTCGCCCAAGCCATGACCCCCATCGTTATGCAGGAGGTACAAGCATTGCAAGCCAAGCTCGAACCTCGCTTGGCCATCCTACGAGTCGCACAGCAGTCTGGGCCGCAACAGGAGAGCGATCGGCAGGAGAGCGGCGAGGATGTGCAGTGGCAAGAAGCTCCTACAGATGTAGGGGACACATCTGCTGAATTGAACCAGGAATTGACGAGCGTGGAGTAGTCGCTATCTTTATCGGGCAAACGGCGGGTGGCTGGTCTTAAGAAGCTCTTTTATCTCCACAAAGAGGCCGAACCAAGGACAGCGAGGAACAACCAAGTACAATGCCCTTTGCCTTACCCTCGCTGCTCTTGGTTCGGCCTCTTTGTTAGTTACATACAGTGCGCCTCACAGGCGGCTACCTGGGAGCACGCACATGAAGCGCGCTGTAAGTCCGGTTGTTAGGTGGGGAATCACAGTGACCCTCACCAGAAACCTAACCCTAACGGGGGGTGAGTGCACACTCACCTCCTTCTCCCTCCCTTTATAATCGTGCCTTTGAGGTTTGCCTGCGTCTGTCGCTCAGCCCGACACCTCTACGCCAAGAATCACCAGGAAGATGCTGGGGAGCACGAAAGCAGCCCCGTGTGGTCTAACCAAAGAATGAAAAACATCAAGGCGTTAGCCAAAAAAGCCTCCCTGCCAGTACCTCCACAGACTCTCATTTGATTGACCTGCCTCGATACATGTATGCTTAGCACTGGCACGGGGGCTCATGATGGCGAATAAGCTTATAGATACTCTTAGGTTACCGGACGATCTACGTAGCTTGGAGCTCGCCGCTCTCGAGCGGGTGGCGGCGGAGCTACGCGACGAGCTGATAGATACGGTGAGCGAATCCGGGGGGCATTTTGCATCGAGCCTCGGCGCTACCGAGATTACGGTCGCTCTTCACCACGTTTTCAACACCCCTGACGACCGCCTCATCTGGGACGTCGGGCATCAAGCGTATATCCACAAGATGCTCACCGGTCGCCGCTCCGACATGGGTACTATTCGTACACGTGACGGATTGTCGGGATTTCTCAAGCGATGCGAGAGTCCGTACGATGCCTTCGGGGCAGGTCACGCAGGAACGAGTGTCTCGGCTGGCGTTGGAATGCGAGTTGCGCTCGACCGCACTGCGCCGGAGCGTTTTGTCGTACCAATTATCGGTGACGGCTCACTCACCTCGGGTATGGCCTTCGAAGCCCTCAACCATGCGGGCGATCTGAACCTGAAGCGCTTTATCGTCATACTCAACGACAACGAAATGTCTATCTCTCAGAACGTGGGAGCTCTTAGTTGGTTGTTCTCACGCACCGTCACGGGTGAGACGAGTTCACGAGCCCGCGACAAACTCAAAGACCTCTATCGGCGTGGATACGTCCCGGAGCTTCTCTATAAAGCTATTGATAGAGCCGAAGAAGCCACCCAAGGCTTCTTCTCGTCTCCCGCCATGCTCTTTGAAGCGTTCGGATTCCGCTACATCGGGCCGGTAGACGGACACAACCTTCCTGCTCTCGTGCAGGCGCTGCAAAACGCCAAGCGTCAGGACATTCCGGTAATCGTTCATTGCCGCACCACCAAGGGAAAGGGATACGAACCTGCAGAAGAGGACCCGATCGTATGGCACGGGGTAACCCCCTTCGATCGATCCAAGGGACAATTCAAGGCGGCAAGCGCCCCCGCTCTTCCCAAGAAGCTTCCCAGCTACACCGGAGTATTTTCGGAAACCCTGACCGCTCTCGCTCGGGCAGACAAACAGATCGTCGCCATTACAGCAGCGATGCCCAACGGCACAGGGCTCGACAAGATGGCTACCGAGCTACCTGAGCAGGTCTTTGATGTCGGCATCTGCGAACAACACGCCGTAACCTACGCTGCAGGATTGGCGTGTGAAGGTATGCGTCCGGTGGCTGCGATCTACTCAACGTTTCTGCAGCGTGCCTACGATCAGGTGATTCACGATGTCTGTATTCAGAATCTTCCCGTCACCTTCGCTATCGACCGTGGTGGCGTGGTCGGAAACGACGGAGAGACGCACCAAGGGGTATTCGACATCGCCTACCTTCGATGCATCCCCAACATGACGATCATGTCGCCGAAGGACGAGAATGAGCTGCGCCACATGGTGTATACCGCCGTGCGTCACAACGCACCGATAGCCCTCCGCTATCCGCGGGGGAACGGCGTTGGTGTCGATATGGATCCTACACTACAGCAGCTCCCTATTGGTCGTGGTGAGGTCGTTCGTCGAGGAGAGAGTGCACTGCTGGTGTGCTTTGGGCCGATCATCCAAAACGCTCTCGCCGCTGCGGCGAAGCTCGAAGCAGAGCGTGGGATTAGCTGTACAGTTATCAACGCCCGATTCGCAAAGCCGCTCGATACGGAGCTGCTAAGATCGGAATTGCCGAACTACCCGGTCGTCTGCACTATCGAAGACCACTCGCTCAACGGTGGGTTCGGCTCCGCGGTTGTCGAATTCGCAAACGAGCAGGGCTTGCAGCTACAAGCTTCCATAAAGCGCATGGGCGTACGTGACGAGTTCGTGCCTCACGGCACCCAAGCCGAGCAGTATTCCATGAACGGCTATGATGTTAAGAGCATCATGGAATACGTCTGTACCCACGTGAAGGCCAACAAGCTGGTGGCCTAGGGAAGTCCTGTACACCTCCTGCCTGCGGCAAGAGAGTAGGTTCTGGCAGACGTCGGTCTGTAGGAGAGCTTTTTATTAATTAACGCAGAGGCGCGGGAAACGCGGAGAGCACAGGACTTTCGGGTACGTTTACGTTCACGAGCACGTGCAGGTGCAGGTGCAGGTGCAGGTGCACGGTCCATACACACTTTCTGTTACAGTCTCGGCAAGCGTTCTGCGAGCGTTGAAACCCCTTTCACTGCTCTGCAGGGTGCCCTCGAATAGGACGGGGTGTGTAATGTTACGACACCAGCCCGTGAATAAACATCATGTAAATTCAATACCTTGCAAATGGCACTGCTCCTGCATAGTGGTGAAGAGCAACCCAGAAAAGAAGCTTGAAGCAAACTCAGGTTTCCTGCGGATAGGTGAGGAACATACTACTCTGCACGTCACGGGTTGAGGATGTAGTAAGCACTTTTTGGAGTACCTAAGTATGAACTGGTCACAGGGCGGAGAATTTACAAAGAGCCTTCTGAGCCTTCAATTGCAGCTTCAAACCCTCCTCGAGGGTGTCGGTGGTGAAGGAACCGCCTCAGTGCTCGACGGTTTGGCGAAGCTTTCCGAGACCGAGCGCGCTGTCGTCATCCCGGTCATTGCACAGGTCATCGGTCGAATTGTAAGTGGCGAGCAACGCCTCGCGAGCGAGGAGGACCAGCGCATGAAGGAGTTCGAAGACTCCCTTTTCGAGAGCGTCCTGGCGGCTATGGGAAACGTGGACAAAGAGAGCGCAGCGAACTCGGATAGTACAAAGCCCGGAAATTCCAAAAAGCTGGCCGTGGTCCCTGGAGGGAAGCCGTCTGCAGAACGCCTTGCATTCAAGAAACCAGTGAGAATTCCCACTTTAATCGACCTTGCCAAAGCTCGAGAGTCACGTCGTCAACGTACGCACGAGTCAGTGTAGTTGATCTGCGCCTAGAGAGCGACATTATCGAGCAGTCTGACTCCCTCGACGCGAGCAACCACCAAGATTCTGCACGCTCCGTGAACCTGCTCGACCCGCTCTAGCGACCGCTCGTCAACAACCGCTACGTAATCTATCTGAGGATTGGGCATACCGGAGATCTCCTGAACGACTATCTCCTCGAGCGTAGTAGCTCGCTTTTCGCCGGCATCGGAAGCAGCACGAGCCTTGAAGAGTCCACGACTAATCGACAACGCGTGCCCCCGTCCCTGCGGTGACAACCGCACGTTTCGCGAACTCAGTGCCAGCCCATCGGGATCGCGCACGAGAGCGCCTCGAACGATCTCGATCCCGAACTTGAGATCCTCTACCAGACGCTCTATCAGAGTGAGTTGCTGAAAGTCCTTCTCTCCGAAGATCGCTACGTCCGGACGAACGATATTAAAAAGTGTGGCGACTACGGTGGCGACACCCTCGAAGTGCCCCGGCCGTAGCGCACCCTCGAACGGCTTACTCACCTCTCTCACTATCACCGAGGTCTGAAAACCGGCCGAATAGATCTCCTCGACAGCAGGCGCAAACAGGAGCTCAACCCCTTCCCGCTCGAGCAGCGCTTGGTCGTTATCTATATTTACGACGTAGGCTTCATAGTCCTTAGGATCATTGAACTGCGTCGGATTCACGAACACCGAACCCACCCGCACGTCGCAATGCTGCGTGAGAGTGCGGGCCAACGAGAGATGCCCCGCATGCAGCGCTCCCATAGTGGGAACGAATCCTATGCGCTTTCCTGCCAGGCGAACGCGGCGTAGCTCCATTCGCAAACTCGATACCGTCGTACATCTCTTCATAGAGCCCTCTACACTGCTCACATCTGACGAAAAACTACCGTTCCGGCCTCTTTCTCTCAAAATGTCCGCTAACCCTCGCGTCCTATTAGGCGGTTTGTTAAAGTGCCCGAGACTGCGTTGGTAACTGCGACTCCTGGGCAAGGCTGTGCCCGTGCGCAGACGCTACCACCGGTGAGAAAAATACGGAATCATCTGATCTATGGTTATGTGGACGTGCGTTCAGAAATGTGTTCAGTTCCAGCGGCACCGAGTTCAGGTGCTTTGGGCGCCGCTACTCTTGATGCTTGCGGTGCAGTTCGTTGGGTGTTGGTCCGGCAGCTCTCCAGAGCCGGAGGAGCCCGCTGCTGAGGGGGACGGCGAAGCCAAGGAGCTTTCGCCATCTGATACTTCATCGAAATCCTCCGACGACAAACCGCAAGCGGAATTAGCCCGAATAGCGAAAAAGCTCTATCAGTCCAAGATGTACTCTGTTTCTCGTGAATCGCTTCAATCCTTGGGCAACCAGGGAACACCGGGTGCCTTTCGAACGTTTGCCGAGATAAAGCTCGCAGATTCCTACTTCTTCAACGGAGAGTACAGCGAGGCTTCGAAACGTTACGAGGAGTTCGCAAAGAACTACCCTTCGAGCGCTGAAGTCCCCTACGCGAAGCTTCAAGGTGCGCGCAGCTACCTCGCCATCGCCCGCGGCGCTGGCAGAGATCGCAAACCGCTTGAAGCCGCACTCGTCCTCTTCGATGGACTCGTCGAAAGATATCCAGACACCGATTATGCTGCGATAGCGCGCCAAGCGCGCGGACCCGTGATCCAGGAGCTGACAGCATATGATCAAGGCATCATCGACTTCTACGATCGGCTGGGAAACGCCGAAGCAGTAGCAGAGCGTAAACGAGCTTTTCAAACTCAGTGGGGAGCTCGGCTGCGCGAAGCATCACCGACGGAAGCCTGGAGTGCCGAGAAACGGCTATTGCCCCTCCTGCCGGTAGAACGCTCAAATCCGGCACAGCAGGAGGTAAAAGTAGTGTCTGTAAAGCGCTCCGTAGAGGAGTCCGCATCCACGGTGAATTCCGACCTCCGTGTGCCTTCAATCGCTCTCTATCAGCTAACGTGCCGACAGGGTCCTGCGCCCTACGCGATCCTAGCGGTGGCAAGGATACCAGACGTACTTGAAAGGCTCGGTAGTTATCAGGCTGCGCCCACTGACACTGGTCGCATCACAATGTCTGGGTTAGGACTGCGTTCCGTGCGCCGTACGTTCGATTGCTTCGGAACGAAGGATCTCCGAATCACTCAGGCAGGAGACTTGGAGATCGAGACCTCGAAGGCTATGGTGATTAGCGGCCTCGATGCCCCTGCCCGACTGCTACTCTCCGGAGTGCCGTAGCTGCGAGCTCTACGGTTTATGGAACTGGAACTGGGTGTTAGCTCATCCTACGATGGGGGGTCTCTTTACTTTCCGAGCCCGCTAAGAAAACAAACGCCGTAGCATTTTCAGGTCTGGTCTCCCGGGCATGAGAGTGTTACTTAAAGTATCGAAATTATTCTATATACACCAGACGTGGCACAAACGACGCTTTCCCTTGCAAGCCTACGAGATTTTGACTTTCAGCACCTGCTGAACAAGATCGCTCGGCGCCAAAATATCGATTATCTGGTTCGAGGAACCAAGGCGCTCTCGGCCCTTGTAATGACGATCGCTATCGCTGTTCTTCTTTATGTCGGCGCACAGGAAACCCTCGAGCGCCGCAGCCTGCAGATGGAGCTCGAAGGACGAATTCAAGCGATTCGCTCGATTGCAACCGAGCGCTCTGCGCCCAATCGAGAGGGCGAGCGTGACATAACTCTCATCTCGCAAAAGAACGTCTTCGGCACACTGGGAAGAGTGCCGGTGGTTGTTCAACCAACGCCGCCCCCTCAAACACCCCTTTCGCTCACCCTGATTGGAACGTTTTTAACTAAGGGTCAAGAGCCCTATGCCATTATCGAGGACAAGAAAAAGCAGACGCAGGATGTCTTCTCACTGGATCAGTCGATCTTCGGTCAGGCAACTCTGAAACAGATCCTCGAGGACCACGTGGAGATCGAACGTGACAATAAGCGCGAGATTCTCAAACTTGACGATCTCGGAAGCTCGGCACCTACCGCCGGTTCGGGGGTGTCTTCGCTTGGCAGCGACGAGTTCGTCGTCGAGGAAGCCGAATTGGACAAGGGCCTCGAAAACTTACCTCTTCTCTTAACACAGGCTCGGGCGGTACCATACTTCAAGGAGGGTCGTTCGATAGGGCTTCGTCTCTTCGCCATAAAGAACGGTAGCCTGTACGAAAAGATCGGACTCAAGAATGGAGACATCTTGAAGTCAATCAACGGGAACAGCCTCGGCGATATCTCCCAGGCGCTCAAATTGTTCGAGCAACTCAAACAAGAGCGTACGATTAACTTGTCTCTCGAACGAGAGAAGCAGGACAGAGATTTTAAGTACACGATAAGGTAATCGATGACACGTATCCGCCACACAGTGTTACTCGCTGCGCTCTCTGTGCTTGTGACGCACGGGCTTGCGACGACCGGCCACGCGCAGAACAACCAAGCTCCGGCCGGTGGTGGCGATCAGATCAACGAAGAGGAGTACTCCAAGGATTCCAATACCGAGATCAACGTCAAGAACGCCGACATCGCGGCGATCGTTCGCATCTTCTCGCGTAAGACCAAGAGAAACTACATCTTGGACGAAAAGGTCCGGGGGAAGGTCTCGATCTATCTTCCGGGAAAAGTCTCAGCAGAAGAGTCGCTGCGCATCCTCGACTCGGTGCTCGCCCTCAAAGGTTTCACGTCGGTTCCGATCGGTGACAATCTCTGGAAAATAGTTCCGGCAAGGGAGGCGCGCCAATCCACCATTCCCACTTTGACCGAGCAACGCACCGAGAAGCCGACCGCTGCGGTCGTCACACGGCTCGTCAACTTAAAGTATGTAAGCGCCGAAGATGTACAACAGATCGTGTCGCAGCTCATCTCGGGTGACGGTCTGGTAAACGCTTACACCGGCACGAACTCACTCATCCTGATCGACTCGGAAGACAACATCAATCGCTTAGTGTCCATCATCGACGAGCTTGACGTCCCGTTCTCCAACCGCGAGATGACGATCATCCCTCTCAAATTTGCGGACGTCGAAGACGTTTCCCAAAAGCTCAACGACATCATGGGCACTTCGAGCGGCGACAGCAAGCGTGGCTCCTCGGCATTGGACCAGATTCGTGCTGGCATGGCCGATCCGTCTCTGGCCATGGGTAATCAGATGGGCGGGATGCCGCCGCAACAGCAGCGCCCCGCTGGCGCCGGGGCGTCTTCGAAAACGGTTGCTTCGCGCGGCATGGAACCGAAGATCATCCCTGATCAACGAACGAACTCCATTATTGTGGTGGCAGATGCAGACACGACAGCGCGGGTTCGAGCGCTGATAGCGCAACTCGACAGCAAGATGGACCTCTCCGGCAATAAGTTTTACGTCTATCGGTGTCAACACGCGAACGCAGAAGAGGTAGCGCAGGTGCTTGCGGGCCTGGTAGGAGGTGGAGGAGCAGGAGGAGCGCCCGGCTCTTTCGGTGCCGCAGGCAGGGGAGCTGGGGGCGGCGGCCTGGGTGGAGTGTTCGGCGATGACACGGGCAGCACCCTCGGCGGCACTAGAAACAATCAATCCCAATCGAGAAATCGCGGACTGTCTTCTTCGGGAGGCGGCGGGTCTTCCTCAATGGGAGGCGGCCTTGGCGGTGGATTAGGTGGCTCTCGAGGCGGACGTGGCGCAGGCGGCCGAGGACAAGCTGGGCCAGCCACGGCGCAACTTGGGGACAACATCTCGATTACGGCCGACCCTGCAACCAACTCCCTCATTATCGCGGCCGGAAAGGCCGACTATGAGAAGATCCGCGGATTATTGGCTCAGCTCGACGTCAAGCGCCGTCAGGTTCTAGTGGAAGCAACCCTTCTCGAGGTTTCGATCGACAACACGCTTAGCACCAGCATGAGCTTCCTCACATCCACTGGAGGCGCAGATGGAGGAGCTATCGCTCGCAGCGATTTTGCGCCGGAGGGCGGAAGCCTCAGCACCCTCTTCTCCGACCCATCGAAGCTGCAAGGTTTTACCCTCGCAGCCGCCAGCGCTGGCTCTCTACAACTGCCCGGGGGAATAACAATTCCGACTCAGAGCTTGATCGTCTCAGCCGCTCAGAGAAACAACAACGTCAACATCCTGAGCGCGCCGACTATTCTGGCGACCGACAACGAAGAGGCGCAGATCGTTGTAGGACAGAACGTGCCGTTTCTTGCGAGTACATCAACTAACGCCACGAACTTAAACAATACCTTCAATCAGGTAGAGCGTCAGGATGTCGGTATCACGCTCCGTATTACTCCGCAGATCAGTTCGCGCGACTATGTAACACTACGCGTATTTACCGAGGTCTCAGCTCTCGACCTGGCTACGGTTAACTCTACCCTCGGACCTACAACCCGTAAGAGACAGAGCGAAACCACCATAATAGCCAAGGATGCTCAGATGATCGTGACCGGCGGACTCATCGCGGACGATGTGACCGAGGCCGATGAGGGGGTTCCCTACCTGAAGGACGTTCCGATCTTGGGACACGCCTTCAAATCCAACTCAACCGCTCGTCAACAGAAGAACCTCCTCATCTTCCTCACGCCTCGTATCATCAAGGACCAATTCGATGCCCGTGATGCCACTATCGAGAGTCGAGAGCAGATGGAGGATGTGATCGCGTCATACGAAGTACGACCCTCACGAAGCACTGTACTGGTTGATCCTCGCATCGACTCCGTTGCAGAGTCGAGCGCCTATGAAGGCCCCGCTCCGGGAACCATCCTAGCGCCCGAGCATAAAACTGTTCCGACAACGAAGAGAGAGGCTCCCCTTCCCCCGGAAGCCGATGAGCCGATTGTGCTCGATGGTTCCAAGGAGGGAGTTCTCGACCTTGAGGTCAAACCCGCGTTACCTCGGGAGGATGATCTCGCTCTCGAGCTCGAACTATCCGACCGAGCGCTTTCTGAGGAACCTCGAGCAATGGCGTCCTTGAATGAGAAAACCTTGGTTGCCGGGCCCACTGCGAAAAACGATAGCTTTATCGTCATGGAGATGCTCAGCGCGGAAGACTCTGCCAAGGATCTGCCCTTCCTGCTCGGTAACAAAGGAACTATGGCTGGAATAATCCTTCCACGCGATAGCTCTCTCGAAGCTAAGGGGTTCTTCCGAGCAGGTCGCGTATACACGTATTCGTGGAACGGTCAGCAGGTAAGGGTGAAGCCCCGTGCTCTGTACCCCTCAATCGAACAGGCGCAGGCCGCTCATCCGAATCTACCGGCAGCCTGGTACACCCTCTCCCCCTATGAGATTATGAATCTCGGTCGGGGCCCCTGGCTCCAGCGAGAGTAGTTCATGAACGGCAGCACACAATCTCCATCAGCACCTTCCCCCTTGCCCGATACGAGCTCTACGTTCGAGCAGACGCGCATGCTCTCTCAGCTCTTGGGACTTGAATTTCTGGAGCGCCTGCCCGAGCCCTCCCCTCCTCGAAACCCATCCCGTGGAGATTTCGATCGCATCGCTGGCTCATGGGGTCGGCAGTTTCTTACCGTACCAATCGGTGGCGACGACAACCACGTCGTCGTAGCCACAGCCGACCCATTGAATGTAGAGGCGATCGATCTGCTTCGAATATGTTACGAACGCCCCTTGAAGGTAGTCGTATCTTCGCCCGAAGAGGTTACCAAAGCGATAAACGCTATCCGAACGAGCCTGATGAGTGACCGCTCGAGCTCCCTTGCCGGATCGGGGAAAAAGGATGACGGAGAGGACTTCAACACGCAGCTCAAGATAGACGTAACAGACTCAGACGATGACGACGCTCCGATCATCCGCTACGTCAACGCCATCATCTTCAAGGCTAGTTCCGAGCGGGCATCCGACGTTCATATCGAACCGTATGAGGACAAACTCAAGGTTCGCTTCCGTGTTGACGGGGTACTATACGACGTAGCATCTGAGGATAAGGCGTTCCAAGCCGCTATCATCTCGCGCGTAAAGGTCATGTCGGGGCTCAACATCGCCGAAAAGCGCCTTCCGCAAGATGGTCGTATCGGCCTCAAGATCGCTGGAAAGGAGGTCGACATCCGCGTATCGACGGTCCCTACCCAGTTCGGAGAGCGGATAGTTATGCGTCTTCTCGACAAAGGCGGCTCTGTGCTCGACGTAGAGCTGTTAGGGATCGAGCCCCGAAATCTCGAATTGCTCAAGCGACTCCTTCAGAAACCAAACGGGATCGTTCTGGTGACCGGGCCGACAGGATCCGGTAAAACCACCACCCTCTACTCGTGTCTCACCCATATCAATAAGCCTGACCTCAATATCCTGACAGTTGAAGATCCGATCGAGTACCAGCTCGATGGTATCGGGCAGATGCAGGTCAACCCGAAGATCGATTTCACCTTCGCTGGCGGTCTACGCGCAATCCTTCGTCAGGATCCCGACGTGGTGATGGTGGGTGAGATCCGAGACCAAGAAACCGCGGAGATAGCAATACAGGCATCTCTTACCGGACATCTCGTTCTCTCGACGCTGCACACCAACGACTCTGCCGGTGCGGTCACCCGTTTGGTGGACATGGGGGTGGAACCCTTTCTCGTATCGTCGAGTCTCTTGGCTGTGGTAGCCCAACGGCTCGTAAGGAAACTCTGCGTTCAGTGTCGGGTACCGTACGAGATCTCCGAAGAGGAATTGCGAGAGCTGAGCCTTTATCCCGAGGAAATTACGAATCGTCGCGCTTATAGGCCGGGAACGGAAAGCTGCTCGGCGTGTCAGGGAACCGGGTACACGGGACGTGTCGGAATTCACGAACTGCTCCTCATCGACGACGAAGTTCGATCGCATATCCTCCAACGGCTTGATTCGAATTCCATCAAGAACGCTGCTATGAAGCGTGGATTCGTCACACTCCGAGCCGATGGCGGTCGTAAGGTCCTCGCCGGTATAACTTCAGTCGAGGAGGTCCTTCTCGCCAGCCACGACGATTTCACATAATTCTCTAAAACCGGAGCGTAGCCGCCTGACATGCCCGTATACGAATATGTAGCAATTAAGTCGACCGGTAAGAGCGTCAAAGGTTCGGTAGAGGCGGACAACCTTCGTGCTGCCCGTCAAAAACTACGAGGGCAGAATATCTTTCCCACCGACATCAAGGAATCACTTCAAGCATCCAAGGGTGCGAAGACCCAGGACGTCAAACGGTTCTTCAAATCCGAGCGAGTTTCACTGAAGGACCTTGCGGTAGCTACTCGGCTCCTTGCGACGCTGTCGAATGCAGGACTTCCACTCGTGAGCGCCTTACTGTCTCTCGCCGATCAGGTCGAATCTCCGAACTTGAAGCGCATCGTAGTTGACGTCAAGGAGCGTGTCGAGCAAGGCACCTCGCTCGCCAAGGCACTAGGAGCCTATCCCAAGGTGTTCCCGCGTCTCTACATCAACATGGTTGCTTCAGGTGAGGCATCCGGCACCCTCGATACGGTTCTGGAGAACCTCGCCTCGTATTACGAAGCACAAATAGAGCTGCGACGGACGATATCCTCGGCCCTTTTCTATCCCATTTTGATGTTTGTGTTCTGCACCCTCGTGGTAATCGGCTTGGTCAGCTTTGTAGTCCCGAACATCGTGGCGATCTTCGTGAAACAGAGGATAAGTCTCCCCCTTCCTACTCAGATAGTAATCGGCTTTTCCAACCTCATCACTGGATACTGGTGGCTCATCCTCACGGTGATTTTCGGTGGGCTCTACGCAGCCCGCAAATACTACGCAACGCCAAAGGGTCGGGATTGGTTTGACGCGCTCTTTCTGAAGCTTCCAGTCTACGGCCCGATCTACAAAAAGATCGCCACGGCTCGAGTCGCCACAACCCTAGGAACTCTTCTTACCAGCGGCGTGGAGCTCTTGACCGCCCTCGACATCGTCAAGAACATCGTCGGCAACGTGCACCTCAGCCGTGCATTGGAAGACGCCCGAGATGGTGTACGGGAGGGGCGCAGCCTTGCCAAAGAGCTCTCCAAGAGCGGGCACTTTCCGAGCTTGCTCTCACAGATGGCGGCAGTGGGGGAAAAGAGCGGTCGGCTCGAGGTCATGCTCTCGAAGGCCGGTAAGGCGTTCTCGAGCGAGGTCGACGCTACTATCTCCGGCCTCACATCGCTCATTGAACCGGTCATGATTATCGTACTGGGCGGTATCGTCTTCAGTATCGTCATCTCGGTACTACTTCCAATGACAGAGCTGATGAAGATGGTTCAGCCTGGGAAATAACGCCCTGCAATCGAACCTTGATACAGGCCGATCACCGAAAGCTCTCTCAGTGCCGTTATACCTCTCTTCCAACGCAAGCATGTGGGGATGAAACTACAGAGGGCTCAGAGGTACACAAGGGGGCAGCCTAGCGGCTCGACTGATTGATTTATCTCTATGTCGTAGTTCTCAGGAGACTGTAACAGCACGTGTGTATGGATCGTGGGGTCAATCCGTACATAGGCTTCACATAGAAATTAATGCGCTTCAGAAATCGAGTGGGTAGTGTGGCCCAGCCCTTGAGCCGCGTTATGCAAACAGGAAGGGGGAATACAAAGAGAGCGGGAGCGCAACGAGGGTGAGGATCATAGAAACCCCGGTATGATCCCCCCCCCCTCGCTGACCTCTCTGTCCTCTTTGTTCACTTAGGTGCTTGAGCCAGCGTTAACTGTGAGACTGCCCGACTCACTTATTTAACGAT
>JBILFA010000072.1:0-17433 GCA_044351795.1 Bdellovibrionota bacterium
CCTTTTCGGAGTGCCGTTTCCCTACTCGATGAGTATCTACCAACACCCTACCCAAGGAGATCGCCTACCGGGCGTAAGTCTGTATCAGGCCCTTTATCCGCCGCTGCTGAGATCGGCATCGATACGCAAGTACATGGTCGGCTTTGAATTGTCTGCCGAGCCGCAGCGCGACATCACACCTGAGTTCGCTGCAGCTCGCTTGAGAGAGTCGTCGCATGGGTGACCACTGACGAGTACCATACCGTGAGGGAGAAGTAGAGGAGAAAACAGACCGGAGTTATTTTAGGATTTCACATGATCGCATCTACTGTTCCGCGACCCGAGTATCCGCGCCCGCAATTTGAGCGCGATGAATGGGTGAACCTCAATGGCATGTGGTCTTTTGCTCTTGATTTCGGTCGTTCAGGGTTCGAGCGAGGGTTTGGACGATCCACTGGATTCGACCGAGAGATCCTTGTGCCTTTTTGTCCTGAAAGTACTCTTTCAGGGATCGGTCACGTCGATTTCATCGAAAGCGTATGGTACCATAGGACGCTCGAAATCCCGCCGGAGTGGCGAGGCAAAAAGATCCTGCTTCACCTCGGGGGAGTCGACTTCGAGAGCCATATCTACATTGATGGCCGTCATGTAGGCGGCCACTTCGGAGGTTCGGTTTCATTTTGGGTCGATGTTACGAACTTTGTTGCTGCCGGTTCTCGGCATCACCTCGTAGTACATGCAAAAGACGAAACACGATCAACCTTCCAGGGAGGAGGAAAGCAATCTCTCGATTATCAGTCTGTCGGCTGCTTCTACACTCGCACTACGGGCATATGGCAAACGGTGTGGATGGAGGCCGTTTCTCCTTATGGGTTGCTTGGATGCGAGCAGCTCGCGGACGTGGATATGGGCCGGCTTCACCTGAGACCCACCTTTATTCAGCAACGTCGCAATCTGACCTTTCTTGCGAGTGTGTACCTGAATGGAGAAAAAGTGACTGAAAATAGAGTCACAACGACGCATACCGGAACCCTCAGCTTGGACCTTTCCTACAAATTGGCGCTGTGGTCGCCGGACTCTCCGCAACTCTATGATCTGGTGCTCCAAGTCGTTACTCCAGACGGAGAGGTGCTCGATTCAGTCAAGAGCTACGCAGGGATGAGAAAGATTCACATCGAGGGAAACCATTTCTTCCTCAATAACGAGCCCCTGTATCTGCGATTCGTCCTCGATCAAGGATACTACATGGACGGAATCTGGACGGCTCCTTCGGACGCCGCGCTTAGGCGAGACATCGAGTTGGGTCTCGAAGCCGGCTTCAATGGCGCGCGGTTGCATCAAAAGGTCTTCGAGCAGCGCTTTCACTATTGGGCAGATCGCCTTGGATATCTGACCTGGGCCGAGTATCCGAGCTGGGGATTGAGCTTGAAAAGTGACGCCGCAGCCCGAAACATGCTGAACGAATGGCGAGAGATCGTTCTGCGTGACCGCAACTACCCATCCATTATCGGCTGGACCCCTTTAAACGAAACATGGGACGTTAGCGACAGGCACAGACATCGAAGGCTGCATGTAGACGCATACGAATTGACGAAAGCGATTGACTCGAGTAGGCCCGTCAATGGTGCTAGTGGTGGCTGCCAGGTAGTTACCGATATTTATACTGTGCATAATTACGAGCAGGACCCACAAAAGCTTGCCCGTATGCTGGAACGGCAAGCCGATGGATCCGTTTACCAAACGCTGGGGGATAAAGAGGTCGAGTATACCGGGCAACCCTATGTGGTTGACGAATTCGGCGGAATAAAGTGGATCCCTGCTCACGAATTTCAGTATGCGCCTGATTCATGGGGATACGGTGTTCCGCCACGCTCGTTGCAGGAGTTTTACGAGCGGCTCGAAGGACAAGTATCCGCTATACTGTCCCAGTACCATGTCAGTGGATACTGCTACACCCAACTCACAGATGTTGAGCAAGAGCAGAATGGCATCTACAACTACGACCGCTCACGGAAATTCGACATGTCTTTGATACGGGAGATCTTCTCCAAATCACCCGGCAATCAACACGGAACCATTGAGCATTAATAGGCCGACAAAAAGGGCCGGTACGAGGCATTGTGGCAGGTTAGCGAAGAGATTCCGATCTCCTCCCCTGGCGTCGCATTTATTTAAGCGTATGCCGCTTACTGTGGAGGAAACACTTGTACAAGCTCCTCTCTTGCACAGCGCATGCATATGACCGCAATCATCGCGGGCACGACCGTAATCGACTAGTGTACATTAACAGGCTGCGGATAAATGGTCTTCTGCTGCGAAATCCGATCTTTTGGCGCTGGCTGAAGATGAGAGCGTGAAAAAATCCTCAATGTATCGCAGCGGATACACCTGCGGTTTTTTCACGCTCTCATCTTCGACCATCACCAAAACCTCGAATTTCTCGCTACGAAGCCATTTTTCCGCAGCCTGTTAAGGAATGCTAAGGTTCCTCGTTCGGCAAAGTGAAGGGTATTCACGGTACGATGCTTTGAAAGTGAGGGTGGATTATGAGATTCGATGTTTTTGAGAAACTAGGTCCTGGATTTTTCGGCAGACGTAATAGAGTCAAACCACTTGTCAAAGCGGAGCGCTCTCTCGCTCTACGGCAGCCTCCAGCAAAGGGTCATATGTGCTACGTCGTCACAGAAGATGCTGTTACTGTGGATCAGGCTTTGGGAGGATCCACATGTCATGCATTCCGGGCGCTGGACAGACATGCGCGCTGGCTTGCTGTTCAGCAAATAACTCACGGCGCACATACTCACTAATCCTTCGACCGGAGAGTTTTCTCATCGGAAATGGTGAGAAACCGCCGATTTCGGTCAGAATTAGAGGTTGCTTTTTGGGCGCGGTAGTTTGGGTTCGCCCAAGTACGAATTCGTAGTCGACTCTACGGCTATTTCATCGGATTGATTGCATCTTAAAAAGGAATACATGATGGCTCAAAGCGCAACGAGGGGGATTGAAACCGGGTTAATCTGCCTCTCCCATTTGCGATGGGACTTTGTGTATCAGCGCCCTCAGCATCTTCTTTCCCGTATTGCAAAAGAGAGGAAAGTGGTGTTTTTCGAGGAGCCCATCTATCAGGATACTTCTTCGGCCTACCTGGAGGTGTCACATCCACTACCGAGCCTCCTTCGTGCAGTCCCCTTCCTGCCCAAGAAGAGCTCGAGGAAAGAGGCGGAAGTCTTGCAATCCACGATGCTCGAAGAGCTCATCGACGACAGCGGAATCCTTCGATACGACCTGTGGTATTATACTCCGATGGCGCTCGGTATAAGCCGAGCACTGCAGCCGGATGTAGTGATCTTCGATTGTATGGATGAGCTATCCGGTTTTCGGGATGCGCCTACAGAGATCAAGGAATTGGAGGCGGAGTTGTTGCAGAAGGCACATGTCGTCTTCACGGGCGGGGCAAGCTTGTACGAAGCAAAGCGTGATCAGCATTGTAATGTTCACTGTTGCCCAAGCAGTATTGATAAGGAGCATTTTAGTCGAGCTCGGAGCGGATTGTCAGAGCCTGATGATCAGAAGCTGATTCCAGGGCCTCGAATTGGATTTTACGGGGTAGTGGATGAGCGATTCGATATCGACCTTCTAGATGAACTCTCCGCTCTTCGCCCGAATTGGCACTTCGTCATCGTCGGGCCGGTCGTGAAAATTAAGGAGACGGATCTGCCCAAGGCCCCGAACATTCATTACTTGGGTAAGCGTGAGTATGAGGACCTCCCCGCGTACCTCGCCGGATGGGACGTTGCGATGCTACCCTTCGCGCATAACTCGGCAACGCGTTTTATTAGTCCCACAAAGACTCCTGAGTATTTGGCCGCAGGCCGGACGGTTGTCTCGACCGGTATTCGAGATGTGGTGAAACCCTACGGCGACGCCGGAGTCGTCTCCATCGCGAATTCGCCCGGCGAATGGCTTCGCGCGATAGAATTTGAGCTCGAGCGACGTGACGACGCAGATTGGAGTAATCGTGTCGATGAATTGCTCTCTACGACTTCGTGGGATGCAACGTGGACCTACATGTCGTCTGCCATCGAGACAGCTCGCTCCGATGATTCGGCAGGAGAATTTGATGTCAGAAGCGGCAGCAGCTCATCGACTGGGAGCTTTACTGCCTCGCCGTCATAATTAGTGATTACGGCGCCCTTTAACTGGTTCCATCCCGGATCGGCATGTGTGAACAAGGATCTCATTTCGGAGAAAGCCTCGAAGTATTCCTCGCACAGAATTCGTTCGTGGCCTCTCTCATAATCGATGTCCCAGATGCCGCTGTTGTGCCAGTGACCTTCATCTGCCCAGCAGTGCCGATCTATGAGCGGATAAAGACATACTCCATAGACGGAAGCGCCTTTCGCTTGTGCGATTAAGATCTCTTGAAGAGTCTCTCGAATCCACTCGGGACGGCCCTCGCCAACATGACTTGTCTCGGCAATGAAAAGAGGGCGCTGGTATATCGTCTCGGCCTCTAGCAAGAGTTCATGGAACGGCTTCCATCTCTCGTCTCTTGGCTTGTAATGCCAGAAGATCGTCTTGTCTCCGGGATCCTCCCATTGGTTGGCATGATAGAAGTTCACTCCGACGAGATCGAGATAATCCTCCCTTCCTCCGAGCTCAGGATGTACCCGTCCAGCGATCAACTCAGCTGCTTCATATTGGCTACGCTTGCGGTTAGCGGCTCCCGCTGCTAGGTCCGGTCGATCTCTTGGAGGCACCACATGAATGATGGGATCGACGTGGACAAAGCGCGCTCTGGCGGCAACGGATCTCACTGCTTCGACCGCTGCTATCGTTGCTCGGATGATCTGCTTTTTGAGTTCCCAACCTCGCCCTAGTGCATGCGGATACATGTCTCCCTCGCCGCAAATAGCGTGGCAGAAGTAGGATATTTCGTTGAATGGGATGATGAGTGGCGCTTCTACCCCGTGGTCTACCAATATACGCGTCATCTCCCTAGCATATCGCTCAAAGCGATCGACAAACCGCCCACTGAAGATGTCCAAATCATCAGGCCACCCATAGTGGCACAACGTCCAAATAACTTGAACGCGTTCCTCAATCGAGGCGCGCAGCATCGGAAGAAAGCTCGTCAAATCATAGTGAGTATCCCGATCCACCATGTACCAGCGGATTGCATCGCGTACCGTATGAATTCCAATTTCACGCGCGCGCGCATAATCTTGCCGAGCAAAAAGGTCATGCTTCGTTGAAGCGATCATGTCGATGCGTCGGCCGTAACAATTCACTTGGTACGCTGACTCGAATCCACCGAGGAAAAATGACCTAAAAGGAGTACTCAAAGCGACTCCTGGCGCTCTGTCAAAAACGTTCATTGCTAAAAACTCAACAAAAAAGAAACGCCAGACTCCTTTTCGAGAGCGCTAGTTTCATGCGGACTTCGCCGAATGCTTCGCTGATGCATGGGCGACTGAAAGCTCCTCTGGTTCATGATGCTTCCGCAAGCGGTGAGAAGACATGTCAATCACGCGATTCACCTTGTATGTCACCTCGCTAATACCATCGCGTATCCAGTCAACCCACTCGACTCCTTGCATGAAGCTATGGTCCTGATTGCTCACCTCATATTTCCAGCCGCCAAATCGTCCTCGCGAATACACCCCGAGTTTGTCGAGAAAAGGAATCACAGTATCTAATATATCATCTCGTTCAAGTGAGGGGGTAGGATATCCGTACTCGGCGCAGTGCGACCAGGTTGACACGATCTCATCATCCTGATTGATGAGTTTCGTGGCTCGCAGTCCAGCGATAGTTTCCTGCACTAGTTTATTTCGGTCGACCGGCTTCTGTGGAGATTCGCTGGTTTCGGTCATGAGTGAATAGTGCACATTCGGATCGGGCACATTGTTGGGGCTGTAGTTGGAAAAGACAGTTACTCGATAGAACGGACAGTTTGACTCAGGGAAGTACATCCAGCATTTAGTGCCGATCTCTTCAGGGGGACGACCCTTCAAACCTACCCCGACGATATTGGACGAAGAATGCTTGAGGAGCGAGGCAGTGCGGCTCATCTTGACAGGAACGTTCTTCACTATTCGTGTGAGGCCATCCACAGGTATGGTCGAAAGCAGGTGCTCATAGTGATACACGTCTCCCTTCTCCGTTACGACCTGTTTCAGGTCTGGATCAATCGAACAGACCGATTGTCCAAAACGAATCTGCTCGCGTCCTACTATGTCAGCCATCGAGTGCCAAATTGCTCCAGTGCCGCCATACGAGGGAAATTTAAAGGTATTGTTGGGGCCCCATGACGCGTCCATACGCTCATAGACGATGTTTTCGAGGATACGTTCGATATCTACTACAGCGACACGCTCTCCGATCCATTGGTAAGACATCTGTTCAGCTGGATATGCCCAAACCTTGTAGTTGTAAGGGAGCATGAACTCATCTGCCACGCCAGCACCGAAAACCTGAAGGATCCACTCCTTGAAGTCTGCCGGAGAACCGCAAGCATCCTTCTTCCAAGTCTTCAGGAGACCTCGAAGGCACTTCATGAGTGAGTCGGTCGGCAGATAGCGGATGTTGTTTTGAAAGGGATAGGGAACGAATCGGTTGTGCAGCCACACCCATGACTCTCGCTCGTGCTCGAGCCACTCGTCTCGGGGGATAGCGTGTTCCATAGCGCGGTCGAAGTACGCGTAGTGGGAGAACTGTACGTGTCCTCCGATGTCCCACCAGAAACCCTTCTGATCCTGAAAGCTAGTTGCTAAGCCGCCAGCGCGTTCTGAACCCTCGAGAATCAGGTAGTCACCCTCTCCTTTCTCTTTAAGTCTGTAAGCCGCTCCTAGTCCGGTAACCCCACCACCAATAATCAGATAACGTGCGAACATCACTTCCTCTCCGTTTAAAATGTCGAACTCGCCGCATACGGCTGTGTCAGGATGTCTATGGTTGTCGCATGCCGAAGCCGGCCTGGTGTTATGACCCGGCGCACGATTGGACCGCTGTGGGAACAGAGATTGGTAGGCTTAGCTCATTGCGGAAGTACTGCAGAAAAAAACAACTTAGGCGGCAGATGTGCGAAGTGCATCTTGCGATCGAAACATGATCTGAGTCATATAATCGTTCCGCCCGGTGTTTGCGGGTTCTTCGGTTTTTGTGTAGGTCATGCGAGTTCTTCTAGTGACGGCCAGTGTACTAGCCTCTGCGCCCCTTTCCAGTTCCTCGGCGGCTCTTGAGCCGGATATCGCGACTGTTCCCGCTGAGGTTGTCATCCCTGTTCTGCAAGAGTCTGGATTCAGCGGCAAGCTGCGGCAGCACTCAGTATTGATAAATCCGTCCGGTGCCGACCCGTGGGTGATTTCTCATGGTGGTCTTGTCTACTACACTCAAACCACAGGTCGAGATGTAAGGCTGTGGGTAGGAGAGGGTGTCGAAGGCTTAATCGATGCGGCACCGATAGTATTATGGAATCCACAAGAGGATCATCGATTAAATCTCAGGAATCTGTGGGCACCGGAAATCCATCACATCCGAGATTCCTGGTATCTGTATGTTTCGGCGGACGATGGACACAACAAAAATCATCGGATGTATGTCCTCGAGTCAAGGGAGGGTCCGGCGGGCCCTTACCAATTCAAAGGACGCTTGAAGGTCCCGGGAGTCGATAGGTGGGCTATAGACGGGACGGTCACTGAGATTCAAGGAGAGTTGTATTACGCGTGGTCTGGTTGGCCGGGTCCACGCAACGGAAGGCAGGATATCTATCTTGCAAAAATGGAGAACCCGTGGACTTTGGAAGGGGCAGTCGTGCGGATCTCGCAGCCTGAGTATCCGTGGGAATCATGGATTAACGAAGGCCCGCAATTCCTTCATCGAGGAGAAGATATCTTTATCGTTTATTCGGCAAACAAATCTTGGACTGACGAGTACAAGCTTGGGCTGTTGCGGCTCGGTGGATCTGATCCATTGCAGCCCTCGGCTTGGAGAAAATCACCGACTCCGATCTTCGATAGCGTTCTTTCCTCTCCGCATCCGGTATACGCGCCCGGGCACTGCTGTTTTCACGTGGATTCAAGGGGAGAGCAATGGCTTCTGTATCATGTAGCGAAAAGTCGGGGGGCCGGTTGGAGTAGAGAGGTACGAGCGCAGCGATGGATGTGGAGTGATGATGGGACTCCCCAGTTCGGTGTTCCGCTTCCTGTGCTTCATTCAACTCATGAAGACCTGGTTTCCTATGTTACCCCCCGTCTTCACCTACCTGCGGAGTAGTATCACGCTTCGTATCGCCTTCAGGTGTATAAGAAACAAGCATCAAGTAGCGAAACCTTCCTGGCATCATACGCGAGGCCCTCGCAAATGCTGAAATGTGTCTATGATCGCATGCCGATGCGCCGGAAGCGTGTAAAAGGTAGGGAGCATGTTTCAATGTATATGGAGTTAAAAATGAGCACTCTTAAAGTGTTTGCTGCTTTTGCGTTAATTGTGTCTCAGATCGCTGGATGTGCAGGGCGACAGGGAGGCTCTACACACGAGCAGGCACGAGTAGAAGAACGTGAGGCTCGATCCGCACTCGAACGACTTTACCGAGATACCCCCGAGGCCCAACGCCTTGGCTCGAGAGCTGCCGGTATTCTCGTCTTTCCCGAGCTCAAGAAAGCGGGCTTCGTGGTAGGAGGCCAGTACGGTGACGGTGTGCTTTTCAAGAAGGGCCAGGTTGAAGGCCACTACAATTCCACAGCGATATCGGCAGGACTGCAGGCAGGTGCGCAGCAATTCGGCTATGCGCTTTTCTTCATGAATGAGGGCGACCTAAATTATCTAGATCGATCGAAGGGATGGGAGCTCGGCACAGCTCCGAACATTACGATTGTGGACAAAGGGTATGCGACCTCTCTGAGCACGACCACCGCACGAGAGGGGATTTACGCCTTCTTCTTCGACCAGAAAGGCCTCATGGCCGGTGTGGGGCTGCAGGGTACGAAGATAACGAAACGTGGCTAGAGAGCTAAAGGCGATTGCTGAGACAATCGACCGCAAGCCGCATCAGAATCATTCGCTGTCAGGGAGAGAAGCTTGCAAGATGCATAGGCCTCTGGGAGTGGATTGATTGGATTCCGATCGTATACACTCAATGAGAAAACCATTCATTGGACTCCAAAGATCGCCACAGTTTGCCGCTGCTCGCAGGGGCACGGCTGTTTTCGTTGCCTGGTTCGTGCTCGTGACTGAGGGCGATCGCCAGCTACTCCGGCTACGAGCACCTTGCCAACAGCTCGAGCGCGCGTTGCTTCAGATTCAAAGATAGGTCGCGCACATTTGCCGCTCGCTCAAGGTACGACCGGGCTCTCCAACTACACCGGCCGCCGGGTACCTCGAAGAGAGCACGCTCGTAGCTCTGCATGGCCACCTCGTACTCATGCCGCATGAGCGCCGTCTCCGCGCGAGCAAGATACGTAGCGGGATCGTCCGGCCAGAGCTCCGCCCTCGAATCGAGATACTCTGTTACCTCCTCGTACCGCCCGGCCTCGTAGAGACGGACCGCGTAGCGCTCGTTCCACTGGCCATCCCACGGCCATGCCCGCCACGACACGCGTAATGCCTCAATTGATCTTTCGGAGATGACGTTCATTCTGAGCGCAAAGCTAGTAGTGTAGACGAAAGCTGTCCCTGCCAGCGACACGCCCCCTGCAATCAGTAAAAACGCGGAGAGTTGCCGTGCATTTCCACTTCCGTTCTTCTCTAGCTCTTCGTGCGTTTGATGGCGCTCACCGACGGCTGCGCCTAATAGCAGCCCGAATAAGAAGAGCGTCTCCGGACGCAAGAGGGGGTAGTCGAGCATGCCTGCCAGAGCCAATCCGATGCACGAGAAGAGCGAAAGCGAGGCGACGACTCCAGATGGCGTGCGATTATCCGCATTGCGAATTGCAAGGCACACAGGGGTAACGAGGAAGAATACGAAGAAGAGAGCTCCGCCAACGATCCCGACCTCCACCAGAGCCTGAAGATAGTCATTGAAGAGAGGCAGGTCGTTTCGCAGAAAGGCGAGCACCTTCGGGTCGATTGCACTCGGAGGCACATACCGACGCATGAGGACGGGGTAGTTGCCCCCTCCGACGCCTAAGAGCGGGTTCGCCGAGAGCATCTCCAGGCCTACACGCCACAACTCGAAACGCCCGTTTGGCTGGGACGCAGGTGACACCATCGTGAGAAAACTATCAGTGTAGGGTGTGGCAGACCGCCAGGCCAGGCGATTGGGGATCACGGACAAGGCTGCGACAGCGGCGACTCCGCAACCAGCCAGACTTGATACGACTCGCCGCCAAATCGGCAATCGAGTGACAACCCAGCTCCCGCCGGAGAGAATTGAGTACAGTGAAACCATTCCCCACGCTGTTCGCGTTCGAGGCAAGAGAATGCAAAGCAACGAGATGGAAGCGAGGAACAGGTAGCCCCATCTGAATCGCCGCTCGTCGGAACAGGCAGCTAGAGCGACGACGAGTGGAAATGCTTGCGCCAAGAAGATAGAGGCACTGTTTCGTTCGCCAACGAGCGCACCGAGGCCACCCCCCTGCCACACGAGACTGATTCCAGCGTAACTTCTCGCCAGGACGAGAAGGCACACGATGGAAACCGGAACACACAACCATCGTGCGACTCGATCGAGCGGAACTCGAGATACCGCAGCATATCTAAACGTCAGGAGCACCGCGAGTGCAGTGAGGGCCCGCTCCCACGTAAGTCCTGGGTTCGTCGCATACACAATCGAACAAAGCTGCGTAGTCACATAAGCTATAGCGCCTGCAAAGATGGCAAGGGTAAGCCGGTCATGTGTGACACGCTTCATTCGTCCCGAGAACGAGCGCCTTGCCAGAGATAGTGCCATTCCTGCCGCAGCAAGCCAGAACAGCACGACCTTGATCTCACGGTATTCGATTCCGAATTTCGGAACGTATGCAATCGGAAGGACCGCGATGACGATAAAGAGCCACGGCAGTCGAGCTACAGATTTACTAGTCATGAATGCCAGCCTGCCGAGGGTGTGACGCTAAAACGTGCTCTCACCATCCGTCTCGTGTGCGTCGTGAGCACGAGCACAAGTGGACTCGATACGAACAGGCATAGGAGAGTAGCTTGCACCGAGGCCGAAAGGCCCTTCGCATTGAATCCGGCAGCTGCAAGCACGTAGCACAACGCAACGTTCCAGCAGAATACGAGAAGCGATTCACGGCCGAACCACGCGATGAGCCTCGTCGGTGCGCGAAGGAAGGACGGCCAGCGGCCCCGCATAAAAGCTCCCACGGCTGCAAATGTAACCGTAAGCGTCGTGACGTTGATTACCCCCCCTACCGGTAAGATGGCTCTCTGACCCGGTACCGCTCGAGCCAAAAACTCGGGGAGCTTCATCGGAAAGAATTGATGACGATAAAAGAAGAAAGCAACCGAGAGAACAGCACAACTGGCGACGATCACGTACCGCAACAAAAGCCATATCCAAAGTAGCCGCTCCCTTCTTCGAGACAAAAACGTGCCATAGGTAAGTCCGGCAACAAAGAGCAGTTGCCACGCAAGGGGATGAAATATCTTGAAGAAGCTCGTGTATCCTCCAATCTGCAGCGGCACGTACTGCGCCAAAGGCCAAATGGCTAGGCTCGAAGCAACAATGGCAATTGCTGGCCCGCGGGAATGCAACCCCCACAGTACGGGAACAGCTAGCGGGATTAGGCAAATATACAATGGCAGGATGTCGAGCAGCATCGGACAGTACAGAAACAGCGCAATCTCGAACCAGGCGCGTACAGGATGTTCGATAATGGGCAGCAGACGTTGTACCCATATCGATTGCTCGGGAATGGAAAGTGCCGTCATGACGGCTACCGTCCCGAGAAAGAGATGCGCGAGATAAATGCGCCGTAGCCGCCTGAGCAATCGAGACCCGAGGTCGTGAATTGAGGTCGCATGCCCAAATGATGTGGCGATTGTCATTCCGGATACGAGCACGAACCCCTGAGCCATCGAGAAGACACCGACGGCCCAATAAAAGTGCGAGGTGACGTCGGCAATTCCCGGAAAATTCTCCCCGAGGTGATCGATGGACATAACGATCAGCATTGCGCCTTTGAGCACATCCCACGAAAGATATCGTCGTCGTTCGGGATGTCTGATGAGGTGGGCAACCGACACCGCGTCGCGCGGTCCTGAAAGACTAAGAGTGTCGGATTCGGCCATATCGACGAAAGGATAGTAAGATCAATTCACCTTTTGCAAGTAGTTGATCCGCGGTAGTCGCTCTAATCACGATCACCAGAAACCTCCGGAAAGCGATTAGGCAAGGGTCGAAATTGTTAGTCTCCAGCTCTGCGTCGGGGTTTCAAGGGGTCAAGCAAGAGCTTGGAAGGGGAGCCAAGTTGTCAAAAACGGCACTTTACATACACCTCTGCTATCCCGTCACCGAGAAAGCGGGTCTAGAAGTCATCAGGGGATGGTTCGACGTTGCTCACCACGAGAGGTTCGAAGGATTCGTAAGAGCGGAGTTCATCGATCGCCTCTCCTCCTTCGCGCTTCGCGCTACGGCGGACAAGTGTGGTGTCGATGAACTTTGGGATAGGTGGCGGCGCTTGTCCGACTACGCCAAGGCTACGTCGGATAAAAAAGTCTGGGATCCCTTGAGCCTTCATGATGTCCTTGATTGAGTGCGCGTCTTGGATGAAGGCGACGATTCTCATCTGAGCCTTACACTTGCCCTCGACCTGAGCTCGGGCCGAAGGTGGGCACTCGAGCGGGTTGATTTCATAGATGCGCTTTATGCACGCGGCCCAAGTACTTTTGGTGAATTCTCTTCTGTAGTCGGTCTCGATTGTCTCTGCTTGATCAAGAGGAGCGAGCTTTGCGCGTTCGCCCCGGCGCCTACAGGAGTACCTTCCATAGTATCTAGTCAGAGACTCAAACCCCAATCATAACGCCCATGTTGAGACGATAGAGATTACGTATCCGTATCACCCGCAGTGTGGCACGGAAGTTGTTGTGCACCGGCGACGTAAGCGAGGGGGGCAAGAGATGTACGACACTATCGACGTTCACGGCGGTAGCGTCGGAGTTCCTGTGTGGATGACTGAGCGTCGGTGGCGCAGCCTGCGAGTTATCGAGCGGGCGATACTGCCCGTAGAAGTGCTTAGAGCGCTAAGAGAATTGCTGCTAAGTCAGAAGAGTTGCTTGAATGCAGAGAAACCTGTGCATGGAGAGCAACGTAATTTGGTGGTGCAGGTCACGACGTCGTCCTGTACCGAGAGTTTTTCCAATATCCGTCGGCGAGTAGTCCGTGAAGGTGTGGATGGTAGTTTAGTGCTTCACCCGCTGCTTATACGGTGAAGATAGCGGCGAGTTCACGTTCGTCGACACCAAGGACTTCAGAGAGCGCACCCCAGGCAGCCCGAAAGAGGATGGAATTGAGGGAGCGGTCATACATGAAGTATGAGCGGAGCCGCTTCGGGATGGTAAAGACGGTGTGGCGATGAGGAACGTCTTCGATGACTTGGCTGTGGATATGTTCGGCGAACTTCACCGCCCTCTTTGCACCACAGGAGGGGCACACCCCTCGGCGCTTGCAGGAGACGGCGATCACACTGTATCAATAATCACCGGAAATGTTCAGTCCGCTCCGCTTCCCTCGCGCTTTGAAGGGAACGGATAAAGGAACTGCTTGAGCTAGGCCTAGCCAACATTTTCAACTGGGCGAGAAGCGCCTGTAAGAGCGTTCGTTGCGGCTTCCAGATAGTGTGAGCCCGTATCACGTTGCCCTCTTCCAGTTCCCACTGGCGCTGATCGGGAGCGATGGAGGCGATGAGCTCCTCCAGATGCTTCATCGTATTGAGCTCATACGGATAACGATCTTCCACCTCGCGAACGACCTCAGAGAAGGGGACGCCGCTAGCGAGGCGATTCTTGGCGAGGGCGCTCGTCTTGAAGGGAGAGTGTAGCGGCCTCCATATAGTGATCTCGGGTCGAACCCCCAAGCGCACTCCTACAGCGATCGCTCTACTGAGATTTTCCCAGCTCGACTGCGATCGCCCGATACATTACCTCGTAGGCTTGAGCGCAGCTGGCCGGAGAATACGCGGCCCGAATCTGGTTTTTATCCTTGATGAAGGCTTCGCGATTACCGAGCACCTCAAGCATACAATCCGCCAAGCTGCTTGCATCACCGATTCCCGCTATCCTTCCCATACCGGAGGTCAACACAGGCTGACGCACACCTGGGAGATTAGAAGCGACAACCGGCACCCCGTTCATCATGGCTTCTATCTGAACGAGTCCAAAAGACTCGGTCGAGTTCAAACTGGGAACCACTAACAGATCGACATTCGGAAACAGCTTGGCTATTCCGCATGGCGGAAGGATCCCAAGCCATTTCCACCTACCGTCGGCTACAAGGGATTCGATCCGCGGCAACACCTTGGCTGCATACTGCTCCTCGCTCATGACGTTCTGGTACTGTCCCGCAAACACTACAATCGCGTTCGGATATGCCTCGAACACGCGTGGTAGCGCATCCAGCAAGACCTCGACCCCCTTCTCTGCCGCAAGACGAGCGGCCATGGCGATCACGGGACGTCGACCGTCCGGATTGAACTCTCTGCGATAGGCTTCAATGTCTTCATCAAGAACGCTCGGTAGTTCGACGGGCGGGAGAGTCACTTCGAGCTTGCGCTTGAATCTCGACAGATATGTCGAATGCTCTGCGTAATCATTGGTATAGGTCACAACACGGTGTGCGGCTCTTGCCGAGAGGTCGTTCATGATATTCACAACCAAATTCACGAACCTGTTGAACACCGTCGGAACCAACTGCAAGTCGCAGTGATAGGTGATCAGGCAAGGAATCCTGAACAACCGCGCCCTGAGCGCTACACCTGCGGCATCGAACTGCGGAAGATGCAGATGTACTATATCAGCTTTGCGGACGAGTGTGGTCGCGAGCAGTCCAAACTTCGGCGCTATGCACCCTTTACTGATCCGCAAAGCTACGTTCGCCCTGACGATCTTTACCCCGTCTACCACCTCTTGCTCCGGTAGCGAAGGATCGTAACGCATAGTTAGAACAGTGACCTCGTGGCCCTGTTTCACCAAAGCTCTAGCGAGACGCTCAGCGTATATGGTCAAACCGCTGGTGTGGGGACGATAGTACGTGAGTACGGCAAGAATCTTCATCGTGACACCTATCGATTAGCTGAACAGGTGAAGATTGCTTTTGACCCAATCGTAGAGCTTCGCTACGCCCTCCTCCACCGAGATCTTTGGCTCCCACCCCAAATCCTCCTTAGCGCGACGGATGTCGGAGATGTACGTTCGTTGGTCTCCGGTGCGCCAGTCAGCAAAACCGGCCTCCAGTTCGCGTCCAAGCAGTCGTTCGAGGATCGGCCGCAGTTCGTGCCAGATCGAAATACTGCGCTCGGGCCCACCCCCTACATTATACACGCGACCCGCCGCCTTATCTCGTCGTTCCACTACACAATCGAATACATCCATCAGATCCTCCACGTGGAGGATATCACGAACCTGCTTGCCATCGCCGTAGACAGTGAATGGTCGATTGAGGGCGCTGCAAATGATGAACCAGGCCATCCATCCCTGGTCTTCAATGCCGAATTGACGCGGACCGTAAATGCAGCTCTGCCGTAGCACGACCGTTGGCAGCCCGTAGATCCGGGCGTAATCGTGGGTGTATTGATCCGCCGCGCCCTTCGAACATCCGTACGGAGAGTGGAAATCGAGCGGCATGTTCTCGGGAACACCATGAGGGAGCTCCGGACAAATATACCTGCCGCCCTGCTCCATCACTCTGGTGAACTCAAGCCCCCCATATACCTTGTTCGTCGACGAGTAGATGACGAGCGGCTTAGGCGACATTACCCGGGCTGCCTCCAATACATTAAGCGAGCCGAGAGCATTGATATTGAAATCGTCGCGTGGATAGTTCACCGATGTCGTCACCGCCACTTGCCCAGCAAGGTGAACCACGACATCGACCCCGCTTACCGCTTCGAGGATCCTCAATTGATCCCGGACATCTCCCGCAATGAATTCGAAAGAATCCTTCGGCAGGGTCTCCTTCAACCAGACGATGTTCTTCTGAGAGCCCGCTCGGCTGAGGTTATCGAGCACTCGAACCCGCTCGCCCCGTTTGACGAGTCGCTGAACGTAGTTGGACCCGATGAAGCCAGCTCCACCGGTTACTAGGAAAGTCTTGGCCATAATGCTAAAATCCTTGAAACTCCTTTGGGATATCGTCTTCTGTCGATGAACACAGCGTTATGTTGGTTCTACATCATCTAGCTACGGTATCGCTACTCATCTGATGTGCAACGAACGGCGGCAGCTTGAGGATAATGTACTAGCGTACGGCGAACGACTTTTGATGGAAATGTAGTGTGTTAATCGAGTTGCTCAGACGCTTTGTGAAATGGCAGATTTTTTTCGTGCTCTGCCGGGCAGACCTCAGCCGCTACTACCGGGCAAGAGCCGGAGTCGTAAGGTTTCTAGCCCGCGCCGGGCTCTACGAGAAGCGGAATCTCGCTTTAATCAAACGGCACTTGAAATCGGGTGACTGGGCAGTCGATGTCGGTGCTAATTTTGGAGTGTACAGCTTGGCGCTAGCGGAGTGCGTTGGAAGTTCAGGATGCGTATGGGCCTTCGAGCCGCTCGAGCCGGTATTTTCAGAGCTCGCTGCAGCTACCCGCCCCCTGCCTCACGTGCGTCCGGTCATGGCCGCTGTGTCGGAGAGGGATGTCGATGGGCTTGAGTTCAACATCCCTATGCTGTTCGGAAAGGTCCCCGAGCCCGCACTAGCGAGCCTGGAGAATCTGAAGAACTGGAGCTGCAAGACACTGACCGTACATGCAGTGTCCCTCGATCGTTTCTTCGCGAAGAACCCGCCACCACCCGGGACCCGAATCACCTTTATTAAGATCGATGTGGAAGGGCACGAGCTAGGATGCCTTCAGGGCGCAGTCAAGCTGCTTGAGGTTCACAAGCCAGTCGTTCAGTTCGAGGAGAACAACCCGGAGAAGAACTTGGAACAATTTAGGCAGTTCGCGGATGCACACGGTTATGTGCTTATGCGGTTGGATGCTTCTAGAAATTTCGTTCCCATTTCGAGCTTTACGATCCCCGCCTCAGGTAAACGCGAGTTCAATTTTTACCTGGTGCCCGTTTAAGGGACTCCCACTTATATTGCGCGGGCGCAAAACGATCGACACCTCGAGAGCAGCGGAGCAAGACTACCTGAGGCGAGCCTTGCTTCGCGCTAAAGGTGCGGTTTTTCGCTCCGGTGCGATGTTGAATCTGCACCGGCGTGATTGGACTGATAGGGCAAAAATCGCCGTTTTCTGGGAGTTTTTGGATTGCTCGCTCATTCCGTGGATGAAGATCCGACATCGTTTCCATGCAAAA
>JBILFA010000012.1:0-46086 GCA_044351795.1 Bdellovibrionota bacterium
GACCGCGAACCCTCGGATAGGACCCGTACCGAAGTAGTAGAGGATCATACCGGAAATAAGGGTCGTGATGTTGGCATCAACGATGGCACTGAAGGCCTTTTCGAAACCTGTATTCACGGCTACGTCGCGCCCGACATTATTTCTGATCTCATCGCGTATACGCTCAAAAATAATAACGTTGGAATCAACAGCCATGCCGATGGTGAGCGCCAAACCAGCTAATCCGGGTAGCGTTAGCGTTGCACCGAACAACGAGAGAGCCGCAACCATCAGAACCGCATTCAAAACGAGGGTCACCACGGCTATCATTCCAGACTTGCCATAGTAGACCACCATAAACAAAGCGATGACCAAGAAGCCTACGGCCATGGCGAGAAGGCCCTTCTTGACCGACTCCATACCCAGGGTAGGTCCGACCGTACGCTCTTCGAGCACCTCGAGCGGTGCCGGGAGCGCTCCTGCTTTGAGCACTATCTTGAGCTGCTTGGCCTCATCAGTCGTAAAACCTCCAGAGATGCTGGCCCGTCCGCCTGTAATCGCCTCTCGAATGACCGGATTCGAATAAACGATCCCATCCAGCACTATCGCCAACTGCCTGCCGACATTTTCTGAGGTTACCTTGGCGAACGTCTGTGCTCCGAGCGGCGAAAACACGACAGTCACCTCTACTTGGCCGTTTTGATCGAAATCGACACGGGCATCGACAACGGAATCTCCCGCCATGAGCGTTTGATCTTCCAAGACGACTGGTGATCCCTGCTTGTCTCGCATCGTCACCGTGCCGATCCCAGCTCCCGTAGCAGCGCTCGGTATCAATCGGAACTCGAGCTTCGCAACCGAACCAACGACCTTCTTGACCGCATTTACATCAGAAACACCCGGCATCTGCAGGATGATACGATCCTCGCCCGACCTCTGAATCAGGGGCTCCGATACTCCGAACTGATCGACGCGATTACGCAAGGTTTCAACCGCCTGTTCAATCGCTTCATGTTCGAGCCGCTCTGTCATGCGTGGGTCGATGCCGTAGACCAATTTCGGCCGCGAACCTTCCATCTCCACTCCACTGAAGGAGAGGTCGGAGATCTTCTCGGCTACCGTAGCTTTTGCATCTTCGACAAACGAGTCCGTAAGCAGCGTGAATTCGAGCTTGTTGTCGGCCGTCACTGCAGATTGAGCAACTGCGATCTTCTTCGCACGTAGTTCTGAGCGAGCGCTTACCAGAAGAGATTGCAGGCGACTCTTTACAGCTTCCTTGGCTTTCACACCGTAGGCCAGATGCACACCACCGCTAATGTCCAATCCGAGAGACAGCGGTCGGGTGAACCAGTTACTTGGAAAATTATCCCGCAAGGCAGTCGGCAGCAGACACAATACCGCTGCGAGCGTAACCGCTCCGAGTATCATAGCTCTCTGAAAGATGTCTTTTCCCATATCGATTTCCGTCGTTCCTCTTGACGTTAGGCAGCCTCGGCCTTCTCTTCGCCGCCGGCGCGCTTGAGCACATGAGCCTGCTCGACCTTGATCTTGACGTTTTGGGCGATCTCGAGAACTACACAGTCCTTCTCTACCGCTGTAACCTTACCGATGATGCCGCCGGAGGTAACCACAGAATCGCCGCGTTTGAGCGACTCGAGGAGGGTTTTGTGCTTCTTTACCTTGGACTCCTGCGGCTTAATCACCATGAAGTAGAAGATCAGGTAACACACAGCGAGCATCGGCAGCATACTGACCAAGGAGCTGAAAAAAGTCGGCTGGTCTGCATTAGCGACCGGTGCCGGTCCGAACACCTCTTGCTGTGGGGCGGGAGCAGCAACACCCCCATCTTGTGCAACGGCCATCCCAACAACGCCGAAAACACACGCCAAAGAAGCGCAACTGATCAAAACTGAACGGAGATATCGAAACATGTCAACCACCTTACCAAGCGCCCCCGTTACGAGGGCTTCTCACACAGCGCCGGAGAGCCGACGCCGCTGCGTAGCTTTGGGAGATACCACGGACAGGGCATAAAGAAAACGGGGCATTGTTCAGCCTGCCACGGGCATCATCGGCCAGGTGTGGGTGACAGCTGAATTTGTTGGGGTCAGTTATGTCATTAACCCCAGAAAGGCTTTAGGAAGGCCGGAACATCGACCGCAATCGTGGCCTCGCGCCCCGGAGCAACGCTGATGAAACTAATCGGACAGTCCATCAGTTTCTCAACGCCCCGCACAAAATCCCTCACTGCCTGAGGAAGATCTTCCCAGCGGCGCGCCATAGATATGTCCTCTGACCAACCTTCTAGTTCGACGTAGTGCGGCTTGATTTGAGCGTAATCCTCTATTAACGCCGGAACGTCATCGAGCACCTCTCCGTCTACCTCGTATCCGGTACACACCTTTATCTTTCGAAGCCCGGTCATCACATCGAGCTTCGTCAAGATCACCGAGTCTATGCCGCTCACCCTGATAGCCCGCTTCATCGCCAAAGCATCGAACCAACCGCAACGACGCGGCCTTCCTGTGATGGTACCGAACTCCTTACCCCTGTTACGGATCTCTTCCCCGACGGACTCATGCATCTCCGAGGGAAACGGCCCCTCTCCGACGCGGGTACAGTAAGCCTTGGCAACCCCCAGCACCGCGTCTATCTGACGGGGTCCAAGTCCGGCTCCAGTTAATGCGGCTCCGGCCACCGTCGATGACGAGGTCACATACGGATAGGTGCCGTGCACCTGGTCAAGGAGCACTCCCTGCGCCCCTTCGAAGATCACGTTCTCCCCCCGGCGCAGCGCCTCGTAGAGTACCTTACTGCCGTTGCCTATAAACGGGCCTAAAATCGCGGCCTCCTGCTCGAGCTTCGCCCACACCGATTCGAAATCCACCTGCGTGTCGCTTTCGAGAACGTGGGCCAAGAGCTTATTCTTCTCCTCGACATGGGCCTGAACGACCCCGCGCATACGCCCGGGATTCAGGAGATCGGCACAGCGAATACCTGAGCGCTGCGAGCGATCCTCGTACGCCGGACCGATTCCCCGACCCGTCGTTCCGATTCGGAGGGGTCCACGTTGACGCTCACGCGCCTTGTCCACCATAATGTGATAATCGAGTACCAGGTGAGCATCGCGATCGATCATGAACGTGTCAGGCGTTATATTTACACCCGCCAATCGCACTCGCTCTATCTCCGAGATCAACACCGAAGGGTTCAACACAACCCCTGCAGCAAGAAGGGACCTTACCCCCGGGCGCATAATGCCGCTTGGTAGCAAACTGAGGGCTGTCTTCACCCCATCGATCACGATCGTATGTCCAGCGTTGTTACCGCCTTGAAAGCGCACGGCCCAGTGAGCGTGCTGTGTAAGAACGTCTACGATCTTACCCTTGCCCTCGTCTCCCCACTGCGCGCCGACAACAACTATCGCTGTCATATCCTCTCCTTGTTTACACTCCTCATCCGCCGGTCCCTAGTATGGCCTGGGGTTGTCGCGCTACGTTTAATTCAAATCCCACGTTGCGCCCCGCATCCAGCCTGAGGAGTCCTAAAGCTTCGCTCTCTTTTCCTTCAGCAGCATACGCTATCAGCTCAACGTCATCAGCGAGAGATCCGACTAACGAACGTACAGAAGCGAGCGCGGCTACCCTCCCCTGCAAGAGATCCGCCGCCACTCGAGACGGAACTACTACGCAAGGCACGTGCGGAACGAGCACCGTCCAATCACGAACACGATCCCACGACAGCTCTTCAAGAGCTACTGCATTCTCTACTGAAAAGTGACCCGATCCCTCCCGTCGAATTGTCTCCGCTGCGCCACCGCACCCGAGCCTCTCACCGAGGTCTCGGGCCAGCGCCCGAACATACGTTCCTGGAGTGCATACGATGCGGTATCCAACGGAGATTTCCGAGAGCGGCGTTAGATCAAAACGCTCGACCACTACTGTGCGGCTCTTGAGTTCGACGTCCTTACCTTCACGCTCCAACTGATAGGCCCGTTGGCCGCCGATCTTTACGGCGCTCACATTCGGAGGTACCTGTTGAATCGTCCCTATGAAATCCCGTGCTGCCGTGACCACCGCCTCGAACGGCGGCACATCGCTCGATTGTTCGAGAACGTCACCGGTCATATCGTCCGTAGTTGTTCGCACACCGAGCCGAATACTCCCTGAATACACCTTGCTACCATCAAAGGCATACGAAGCAACACGAGTAGCTCCATTCACGAGACAGATCAGCAATCCGGTAGCATCAGGATCGAGTGTTCCGGCGTGGCCGACACGGTCTGCGCCAAGTTGACGTTTCACGCGGGCTACCACCGCAGCCGAAGACATGCCCGCCGTTTTGTCGATGAGCACTACACCGTTACGCATTAGAAGCTACAAGGGCTGCCTGAACGGCGGAACGGAGGGTGCTTTGTAGAGTGGCCAGATCCCGCCTCCAACGAAATGCAGCGGCCGGCTTGTGCCCTCCACCACCGAATTGCTGCGCGATCTGAGACACATCGACACTACCCTGCCGAGCGCGCAGACTCACGCGCCACATATCGACGTCTTCTTTGAACAGGACCGAAACCTTAACGCCCTCGATATCCCGCCCGCGCTCTGCCAGCGAGTCAGCATCGAGGATCGAGGCCCCGAGCCGTTTGAGCATCTCCTGGGTAACCGTGATCTCGGCAAACGTTCCATCAAACTGTAATTGAACCCCGACGAGAGCCTCGGCCTGAAGCCGTACTGCCGCTAACGATTGCGTGGCAAAGAGCTCTTGAGCCAAACGATCTGGCCGCGCACCACGGAGCATCAAATCATGAGCTGCAAGAAAGGTACTCGGCGCGGTGCTCGCATAGCGAAATGAACCGGTATCGCCGATGATACCAGCCATCAAGCACGACGCACTTTCCGGGGAGATAACGTCGGCTCGACCGGCCCTCTTCTCGAGCTCTATTAAAAGGTCGAAGACCAACTCCGAGGTAGAGCTCGCCCCTTCCACTACCATGTTGTGGTGTCCAAAGTTGGTATTTGAGGTGTGGTGATCGATATTGATGACGCGCGGTGCCGACTTCACGAACGAAAGAAAGGAATCACCTACACGCTCTATCGCACCGCAGTCACACACGACAACCAGGGTTCGTTCATCCACTCCTGCGGGCAGAACGGAGCTCACTTCAGAGGTGCCGGGGATTACACCATAGCGCGTCACAAAACCGCTCTCGTTGAACACCGAGCAATCAACTCCGAGACGTTTTAGCCCCCATGCCAATCCACACGAAGAACCGTATGCATCAGCATCAGGATTGGTGTGAGAAATGACAAGAACTCTCTGAGAAGCCAGGATTGACGAAACCACGGCACCGATGTCAGGAAGCTCGCGACGCGATTCTAGCATAGGGGGGGCTGCCACAACTTTTGAGTCCATCGTTTTAGGTATCTGAACTCTCCGACGGTTTGATGCGACCCATCAGACGCTCCACGTGCTCAACGGTGTCGAGGGTGTCGTCATAGTAGAATCGAAGGATCGGAACGAAGCGAATACCGAGTTCCTTCCCAAGGAGACGTCTGAAGAGGCCTTCGGCGTTCCCGAAGGCCTCGTTCACCTCCGCTATCCTCGCCTCTCTGTCGGCATCGGACGGAAACGAAACCACCCAGTACACCTTTGCTTGCCGAAGATCCGGGGAGATCATCACCGATGTTATTGTGACCAAAGAAAATCGCGGATCAGCGGTATGCAGCAGGTGACCCGCCACCGACTCTTTTATGCGTTCAGCAACTTGGTAAACTCTGCGACTTCCAGCCATACGACTACTAACTACCTCACGCCACTACCACCACACTCAACACTAGTCGAGGGTCGGAGCGACCTCTTTGTATTCGAAGACCTCAATCACATCTCCGATCTTCACATCGTTGAAACTTTCGAGCCCGATACCGCACTCGAAACCGGCTTGAACCTCTTTCACGTCATCCTTGAATCTACGAAGGCTGCCGAGCTTTCCTTCGTGAATGACACGATTGTCGCGAAGAAGACGCGCATATGCGTTGCGCTTCACCTGCCCTCCGGTTACGTAACAACCGGCGATAGTTCCGATCTTCGGAACGCTGAAGGTTTCTCGGACCTCCGCACGACCAAGCGTCGACTCCTGTTTGATAGGATCGAGCAGACCGACCATCGCCCTTTTGACGTCGTCAAGGAGCTCATAAATTACTCGATAGAAACGGATCTCCACCCCTGCTGTATCCGCATCCGCTATGGCGCGAGGTTCGCCTCGCACTCCGAAACCGACGATTATCGCCTTCGAAGCGATTGCAAGCTGCACATCGCTCTCAATCACACCACCCACAGCGGCGTGCAACACACGCACCTTGACCTTCTCTCCGGAGAGCTTCTCAACAGATTGTTTAACGGCCTCGACCGACCCTGCAACATCTGCTTTGAGGATAATGTTGAGCTCAACAGCGGCCTGATTGTTAGCTCGCTTGGCGAACTCTTCGAGACTGATCGGTCCCGACGCAAGGGCTCGCTCCTCTTGAGCCTTACGCTGGGCACGATTACTCGAAACCTCACGTGCATCAGCCTCACTCTCAACCACAAAGAAGTCATCACCCGACTCCGGTGTGCCGTTGAGGCCCGTAATCTCCACCGGAGTGGACGGCCCGGCCGTCGAGAGCTTCTCACCGCGATAATCGGTCATGGTTCGCACTCGTCCGAACTCTGCGCCGCTTACGAAGATGTCGCCCACCGAGAGCGTTCCTGCCTGAATCAGAACGGTTGCTACGACTCCTCGGCCACGATCCTGACGACTTTCGATAATCGTTCCCTTCGCACGTCTATCAGGATTTGCCTTGAGCTCTTTGACCTCGGCAAGCACCAACACACCCTCGAGCAGCTCTTGAATGCCTGTTCCCTTGAGTGCGGAAACGGGCATGAACATCGTATCTCCGCCCCAATCCTCCGGCTGAAGTCCGAACTCTGCGAGCTGCGTCTTGACCTTCTCCGGATTTGCATCCGGTTTGTCCATCTTGTTGACAGCTACGATAATCGGCACCTTGGCAGCCTGCGCATGGTTAATCGCTTCGCGCGTTTGCGGCATGACACCATCGTCGGCCGCTACCACCAAGATTACGATATCGGTCACCTGCGCACCGCGAGCACGCATCGCCGTGAAGGCTGCGTGGCCCGGAGTGTCAATGAAGGTGACAGAGCGCCCATCTGGAGTCGTCACACTGTACGCACCGATGTGCTGTGTAATACCACCGGCCTCTTTCGCCGCCACTGCGGTACTTCGAATCTTGTCGAGCAAGGAGGTCTTTCCGTGATCGACGTGTCCCATCACCGTTACAACCGGAGGACGGGGCTTGAGCAGCGCGGTATCCTCTTCAACTACGTCTTGAATGATATCCTGTTCGTTGAACTCTGTGTGCTTGATCTCGTAACCAAGCTCATCAGCCACGATCGATGCCGTGTCCTTGTCGATTGAATGGTTGATGGTTGCCAAGATACCCAAGCTGAGAAGCTTGGCGATCACCTCTCCCGCTTTGAGGCTCATCTGCTTGGCAAGATCTCCGACCGTTATGGAATCTCCGAGTTCAATTACTCGTTTGGCGACCTTAGGCTTCTCCGCTTCGGCGAACGATCCCGCTCTCCTGTCGTCCAAGCTCCTTGCGCCTTTCCCCTTGGTGCGACGGGGTTCACGGCTACCGTAATCGAGCAGGTCGACGCTGCTGATTTCGCGCTTGCGACCCTTTTTAAAGCCTTTGCGAGGCCCGCTCTCTTCCTCTTCAGCCACTACGTCCTGACCCGGTTCCTTGACCGGAACAACGCCCTTAATCGGGCGCTTGACCTCAGCGGGTTTGACCACCAAACGCCGCTGCGGCAGCTCGATTTTACCAAGAATACGGGGCCCTACCGGCGTCTTACCTTCGACTACAACAGGTTCCGGCTGTGCGGTCTGCTCCTCTTTAGATTCTGCAACCGGTGCGGTTACTGCGGGCTCCTCTGATTCTTCGAGAATTTCGAGCGGCTCTTCGATACGCTCCTCTTGCGTAGGCTCCTCGATGTACTCTGGAGCCTCGGGAACTTCTAACTCCATTTCTTGAGCCGGTTCCTCATCTGGGAACGCACGAGCCGCCCCTCCATCCGAGGAGACATGCGCGGTACGCTCTTCAGAAAGCGCAGCTATAGGAGCGGCAGTTCCTGCCTCGGCGGCATCCGCCTGGCGACGACGGCGAATAACGTCACCCTGTCTTCGCTCGACCACCGTGTCCGTGCCGCCGGTCGTGCGATCAACGCGCCTCGTCACAACTTCCGAGTTCGAGCTCTTGGGAGTTCCCATCGCCTGCCGAATAATTGCTCGACGGATTGCATCGGCCTCGTCAGCGTCCAGAGAGTGCGAATGAGAGCTCTTGCCCATCATTCCCAGTTCATTAGCTCTGGTAATGACAACCTTGTTGTCGACACCGAGCTCTTTAGCAAGTTCGTAGATTCTAATTTTTGACATGCCTAACTTCTGCGAAAATCCTGTTCTTTAATTCTTTTTTCTCTACACATTAACTCAAACCGAACACGAGCCTGCGCTGCCCCCCTTCTCGGTATCATGGCGGCGAGGACTGCCTCTATCATAGCCTCACTCGACCACTGCCGCGTCTCTTCACACCTTCACGGGAAGCCAACCGCGCGTTCCCTTCTTCCGGTGCGGCAGCAGTAGCCACACGCGACATCAGCTCTGCGAACACCTGCGAAACTTGAGGCCCGCACAGGGTGCCCGGCGAAACCTTCAGAGCTCGCTCCCACCTGGCCGGTTGCGCTGCCCTCGCGATACAACTCGTACTCGCGTGGACGTATGCTCCGCGACCTTTGGAACCACACCTCTCGTCGAACTCCAAACGACCCTCATTACAAACGAGTCGGATCAAGTCCTCTTTCCCCGCCCGAGAGCGGCAGACACAACATGTCCGCTCGGCCCGCTTTACGGAGCGTGTCATGAAAACCTATGCAGCTTATAGGCTCGTCACGGGACGTTGTGTACCCGCACGCAGAAACGAATCAACGACCTTTCGAATCTCCTCCACGTCGCCCTCTTCGATACCACTCACTTGCCGCAAGGCTTCGTCATCAGCCTCCACTAAGCTCTGAATGGTACAGAAACCGCCACTAATCAGCATCTCACGAACATCCGCCGTAATAGGCAGCCGCTCAAGATCACTCAACGCCTCTCCTCCGAGCGGTCCGAAGCCATCAGCCTCGTCCCCAAGCTGCTCAGCATACGCTCTGGCGCTCTTGAGGATCTCGGAGGCCTGATCCTGGCTGAGCCCCTCAACCTCGAAGAGATCTTCGAGATTAGTATCTGCAACCTCACGCACTGTCCTGAATCCATGTTGAAAGAGTAGCTCTGCGTGCATGAAGTCCACACCCGGAATAGCACTGAGAGCCGCTCGCGCGCGGCGCGCCTCTTCTTCGGCCACGGAGACACTACGTACATCTATACGCCAACCGGTCAACTTCGAAGCGAGCTTGACGTTTTGACCTCGTCGACCGATCGCAAGCGAGAGCTGATCGTCCGGAACGATGACCTCCATCGAGTGCTCCTCTTCGTCGACCACAACGCGACTCACCTCAGCTGGCGAAAGAGCTCGAGCAACAAAGGACGGCTCGTCAGGGGTCCACGTTATGATATCGATGCGCTCACCGCGCAGCTCTTGAACCACCGCCTGAACTCGAGACCCTTTGATACCCACACATGCGCCGACCGGGTCTACGCTCGGATCGTTCGAGTATACAGCTATCTTAGCGCGCTCCCCAGGCTCACGAGCAACGGCCTTCAATTCGATCACCTTGTCCGCGATTTCAGGAACCTCGAGCTCAAACAGCTTCTTGAGCAGATCCGGATGGCTCCGCGTAAGGATAATTTGCGGCCCACGTGCCGAGCGGTCTACGTCGAGGATCATCCCGCGCAGACGGTCTCCAGGGCGATACCGCTCACGCTGAATCTGTTCACGTTTGGGCAGGATCGCCTCAGTGCGCCCGAGGTTAACAATGATATTGCCGCGCTCTAGGCGCAGTACGATACCGTTTATCAGGTCTCCTTTGGAATCCTTGTATTCTTCGTAAATAACACCGCGCTCGGCATCGCGCACCTTCTGCATGATGACCTGTTTAGCGGTCTGAGCCGCGATACGACCGAGAACCTCAGTGTTGAGCTTCTTTCCAAGCTCGTCGCCGACCATTGCGTCCGGGTCAACCTCTACACGCGCATCCTCGATCGACAGTTGTGTATCGGGGTCTTCGACTCGATCAACGACCACCTTAAACTGAACGACCTCAATTTCACCGGTCTCATCATTGAATTTGGTCTCGAGGTTCAGATTGTGGCCGTAGTGCTTACGAGCCGCAGACAACATAGCGGATTCCACCGCCTCTACGAGAACCTGCTTATCAATCCCCTTGTCACGCCCCATCTGGCTCAGGATTGCGTTTAAGTCAAACGTTGACATAGCCATTCACCTCAATCGTACACCGGTCGTCCCCCACGGGTTTGACCACACACTCTTCAAAACTTCAAAACTGGAAGTCGATCTTTGCCTCTTTGACGTCCGAAAGACGCACGGAAACTATCGCCTCCTTCCCTTCAATCTTGAGCCTAAGCTCCTCTCCCTCAAAGGACTCCACCGTACCGGTCACCACGTCAGTGCTATTCTTCTCGGGTTCTCGGTACTTCACCTTCACTCGCTCTCCAACGGCACCTGCGAAGTGCTCCGGGCGCCTCAACCGCCTATTGATACCGGGGCTGGACACCTCGAGCAGGCAGTTTTCAGGGATGAATGCACTCTCCTCGTCGATATCGAGCAATCGCTTGCTTACTCGCACACAATCTTCGAAGGAGACCCCGCCCCGACGTTCGTTGGATCCTACATCCGATCCTTCGCCCGCTGATGCCTGCTTGGTTATGTACACCCGCAACGCTCCGCCACCTTCACCAGGCAGTTCAATATCGAACAGCTCGACACCGTGTGCCTCCGCCACTTCGCTGATGGTGCTCCACAGCGATCCCTGTCCCAACAGTGAAGAGCGACCATCGCTCATACGTAACATGCTCCGACTCGAAAAGTCCGATTTCCCCCTGTTCCTCCTCGCCTTGGCCCGAACGCAGATACAACTTTGCGAACCGCCACTGAAACGTGACCCTGATAAACCAACGTGTAACCAGGATAACGAGCACAGATGTGAGACCACATCCGCCCGGCAAGGAACTGCCAGAGTGGGTGGAAGATAACACATCACCGAAGTAGGAACAAGTGCGAGAAGTTAAGGAGGGTACGCAAAAAGATATTTTCTTTCAGGTACTTACTCCACTACTCGGTAGCTCGACCCTCTCTACGGCCCCAAAGCACTCGCGGCGATGAAAGTTCGGTTCCTCCCCCGCCACCGGAGACGAGGAGAGGTATCTTGTAAGCGGAGTGCGCGAGATTGCAGAGACATGAATTCCCACCACGTCTTCAAGCGGAATCAACAACTCTCGTAGCGGAAGCGAAAAAACGACATCCCAAGCTCCAGGTTCGATCGCACTCTCGATCAACACCTCTCGTGGGGCCACGTTCTGCTCTATGCGGGTTCTGTAAGACGAGAACCCGCAGCTCCACCAGGCGCCCGACGGACTCATGTTGAATTCCTGATAGCGCCCCTGAGCATCCATGAGGAAGAATTCGGCAACATCATGCTCCCACAAACCTTCGACGAAAGCTCCGAGAGCATGCCGTGCGTCGAACGTCGCTCCACCCGGAACACGACACACGAACCACAGACGTTCCGAGTCGCTCGCAAGGCTCCACTGAAGCGCTACGTCGAGACAGGTCCCATCCCAGCACACACTGAGAGACGAGCGATCCAGAGAAAAGACCTGCTCTTTGGTGAGTCGCTTATTTGATACGTAGAGTTTCATCTCCGTGCCTTCAGATACTTTGCCTTCAGATAGAACAGATAGAGCTCCAACAACCTCTGTCGTTCTTACATAGAAATACCGCAAAAAAAACCGGAAATTTGCACAGTGCGGGCATCGACCGACAACGCACTCCATCTAACAGAGGTATCTCTCGTGTATAACGCTTCGGGTCGACCACATGCTAGTCAGAGACAGCTCAACAAAAAAACCTGTACACACGCCGAACCGCTGGGTTCCCTATCACTCTCCGCTTCTCTCCGACATCGCAGCCAGCCTCTCTCGCATCGAGTGCCCGATAGTTCTCGATCTCGGCTCGGCGAGCGCCGAATCTATCGAGTACTATTCCGGCTTCGGCGCCAAGGTATTCGTCGAGGATTTGCGCAGTGACATCTTGGCGGCCGGATCGGACACGAACGCGCTCGCTTCGGCGGTAGACAAGATTGCGCAGCGCGGCCCACAACGAGGATGCGAAGTGGTGATGATGTGGGACCTCTTGAACTACCTCCCTCGAAAACAGCGCCGTCATCTCGCTCAGTACGTGACCCAGGTGATGCCTCCGGGCTCTCTGCTGTATGTCTTTTTGTGGACCAAGCCGCTTATGCCGGATCTACCACTACGCTTTGACCTGCTTCCGGGAGACGAAGTCCTCTATCGCGTTGAGGGCCCTCCCAGCCGACTGTCACCTCTCATCACCAAGCCCGATCTCGCAAAGCTCTTTCCAGAATTTCAGCGAGTGCGGAGCTTCCTCTCGAGAACCGGCATCGAAGAGCAGCTCTTGATAAAGACTCGTGCTCCGTCGACGTGAATTTTTCCACTAACTAACGAGCAAGGGTGCTCTAAGCACAGCAACTGATTTCCAAACTCGAACCTAGTATCAACACCCTACGCTTTTTCGCTCGACCAATCAGTGTCTTAGAGAAGGTCAGCTCGGAAGTAAAACGAGCCATCTTTATACGAATATGGCCGATTCAACCGCGCGGCGGCGTGCTCAACAGCGCTCCGTCGAACTCTCAGTCCGCGAATGGTAGACTCCGACACCTCAGCCGTGGGACACAGGTCTTGAGCAGCATCTCCAAAGAACTCGAGAAGAAGAGGACTCTCAGCATCAGGACCAAGAATATGGAGATCTAAACCTTGCACTCGCCCGACGATTAATGTGTCTTCGCCGGTCACACGTCCAATAAATTCTCTATCCTTTTCGAGGGTGACTGCGTATCCCATGAGTTCCGCCGCTGTCTTCAAAAGCCCGAAGTTCACCGGGGTGCTCACCTGCCCCTGGAACGTCACGAACGCCGCAGGATTGGCCTCCGGGCTATCATAGCCATAATCGAAGAAGTGGATCGTTGCAGGGCGCGGTACATCTTTCAACTGCCACAACATACCGATAGCCGCGGTCGGCAAATGAAGGATCTGCCCGGGTTCCTCTAGTGTTAACAGGTCACGCTCGTACGCTGCCAGAATCTTTTCCCCAGTAGGACGAAACGATTCCGGCATCATGCGCCACCCCTTTTGAAAGACACTCGAAAGCTCAACCGGCATGAATTGACGTGTCTGATAGTGAATGGCCTTCAAAAGCCCTGGGTTGTAGTTGTCGAGCTCTTGCCATTGTCCTGAGGAGATGAATGTACTCAATGTCTCGGCAGTGAGCCGCGGTAACGTCACGTCGCCTTGCTCTGATGCGGAGATTCCGACCCTCCACGGCTCATGAGTCTTGCGGTGTGGCAGATCAAGACGAGAATCGATCCCCATATCCATCCACATTTCAAAGGGTATTCCCTTGTGGCATGACCAATACTCATTTGAAAGGTCGTCGCATAGTTCGACACCTAGGATGTGAGCACCCGGTTCTCCAATGTGTTGTCGGACCTGAAGAGCACTACACTGTGTAAAGGAGATCTGCTTGGGCAGAGACGATCCGTGCGTTGTGAAGGATACGTCAGAAAAGTCATACGTTGCATACCGCTCGATTCCCGGAAGGTTTCTGATCACCTCCTTAGCGAAAAAGAAATTACCGCTACCAACCTCATGAATGTGAGGGCCGGGGGTTCCGTCGCCCGCGATACTTAGGGCAAAGGCGCGCGGAAGTAATGGATCTCCCGAGCCAAGGGTTCGGAAGGCCCGCAGAGGATCGTCGACGTTCAAATAGAAAAGCCGATTTGTTGTTCCGGCCCAGAGGTTGAACGGCACCGGATTGGCGAGAGGAACAAGCGTTGGTTGGGTAACGTCGAATTGCATACCTGGGGATAGCGGAAAGCCTTTCGTTAAGCAAACTTCCTTTAGGCCGATTGAACAATGCAACACTCACGTCAGTTTTGATTGCTCTTAGGACACGCTGCGGTGAGTTCGTTTCATATCATTCGTGAACGTTTGGTTATCCGTGCCAATATGTAAGGGGTTAGCGGAAATCAGGTGGAATAACCCGATATTTCTTGCAGCGAGTAGGTGCTCTATGCGGAACAGGGATGGGGTCGTGGGCCCCGAAGAGCGCGTGATCGGGATAATTTGAGTAGTGTATAGGGGTTAGTCATGAAGATACGGTACATCGCACTAGTAGCGCTGACGATAACTCTCGGCAGTCGAGCAGGCATGGCCGATGTACGGACGGTGGGTATCGGCCAGGCTAGCCAGGAACGAGCCGCGGAGGCCGTAGCGCATTACGCCCGCTCGCGGGCTCTCTTGGTTACAGCCCTCAATGAGTTCGACCAGGCGCGCAAGCTCGCTCGACCGGACGAACTAATAGATCCGGTTAAGTGGCGTAACACCTTGATTGATAGAGCAGAGGACCTCGAAAGGGTGCTCGATCCGCAGCCAAGAGCAACAAAGGGTGGAATTAGGTTTTCCCCCGACCCGCGCTTGATGCCCGATAAAGCTAAGTAAGTGATTTTGTCTAGAGTTTGCCGGAATGGCACTTTATCTGAAGCATGTACGAGCGAATAGTTGATTACAGGTAAGAGCAGGAGGAGACATGGACAGCGGCGATGTTATCCCATGTTTAAATGAGGACTGGACCTTCGGAGGGTGTAAACTGTTCGAATGGCTCGCGGGACTCACGACAGCGTTTCTCGTTAGCAGTGCTTTCGACAAACCTGCGCACTATATGCCGTTGTTAGTCTTGATTTGGATCGGAACAACTCTCACGCTGGCAATGACGCGCAAGAGATTTCCGGACGAAGAGCGTGGAGTAAGAAACATGTGCATGTCAGCATGTGGGTTCGAGCCCCCGGGAATTCCAGCCCCTGCCAAGCTTCAACCCAGGTGGAGCGGCGGGCCGATTAGAAGCTTGAGTCCGACCTGCCACTATATGGCGTTGGAGTTGGACAACGTGGTCAATAAGCCTCGAGACGAAATGAGGCGCGGTTAGTTGGACGATGTACTGAAGCGAGGTCTACACCATGAGTAAGATTAAACAGGCGACCGAGGTTGTCAAAGACAAGGTAAACGACACGCAGCTCTCTGCGGGTCGCACCAAGAATGACACCATTCGCTTGTGGGAGAACTACAAAGACCAAGCGCTCATGTGGCGTTCGTTGGCGCTCATGCAGATTCCTGCTACGGCAATAGCGCTCATCTTTGCAATGGTGCTATGGGCTACGAGTGAGGTTACGCTTCAGGTTCCGTCCAAGCCCATGCCGGGCATGTACGCAGCGCAAGATATCCCCGATACCGAGTTCGTGAACATCGCCAACGACTATATCAGCCTTATTGCAACCTATCAGCCTGTGACTGCCCGCAAACAGTTTGAGGCCGCTCGAGCGATGCTCAAGGAGCCGCTCCTCACGAAGTTCAATACTGAAATGATCGGATCCGAATTGACTGCAATTGAGACCACCTCGCGAACCCAGGTTTTCTTCGTCGATCCCCTCAAAACCAAGGTAGTCCGAGAGGGCAACAACGTAACTGTCGCAGTGGTAGGAGAGCGTTGGAAGGTCATTGCAGGAGCCGAGTTGCCGACCGTGACCAGTAGATATCGAGTGACGATGACGACGAACCCGAGAAATCCGCTCAATCAGTATGGTATCGTAATAACCAGCGTGAATTTCAAGCCTAACACCAGAGGAGAGAGACCTTCCGAGGCGGATGAAACTTCCATGGGGGCCGATTTATGAGAGTAGTACATATGAATCGACAAGTAGTAGTAGCAATCGTTCTCGCAACCAACATGCTCGTGGGGAATCTCACCTCGGCGTATGCTCGAGATGTCGAGTATCAAACTGGGAGTGGAGACATCGAGGTTTTCGTTAATCCGGCAGAACCGACCGACATAGAGTTCCCGGGCAGGATCAAGGAAGGATTTAAAAGCTCTACCGCGGGGATCTCGGTCGAGCGCAAGGTGAACTCCTTAGTGGTTTTCGGAAAAGAGAACATCAGTGACAACGGCGAGGCGATCCTCGTGAAGCTCGAGGACGGACGTTCGTATCCAGTCAGAATCCGTCGTGCGACAGCCGACAACCCTCGTGATGCCTTGGTTTCTATCGGTGATGGCAAGGGACCGATCGGACCGGACGAGGAAGAGATGCCGATTCACAAGGAGCGCGGGTTCGACAAGGCTCCGCCGAGCAAGGTCTCGGGGCTTATGCGGGAGATGGTGCTGGTAGCCGAGTTCGGCAAACGCTCAATTGCAGGGTATCAAGTGAGCGAAAAGTACAAGGGGCAGACAGTGGTGAATGATGGTGCCGTGCTGGCGAAGATCGACAAGATCTTTATCGGGCCGAACCTGTGGGGATACGTCCTGGACACCACGAATATGCTCGATCAATCACAGAAGATAAATCCGGCCTCCTTTAGGATAGACGGAACGCGCGCGGTATCAGCATCAAACTGGGAACTCACCGCTCGCCCGATGAACATAGAGGAGCAGGTCTCCGGCAAACATAATACGAAGGTCTACATCGTAGCACGGGCTCGCTAACACAGGGGAATTCACTATGGCGCAGTTTATTAAGGATCTCGGGCTTAGACTGAGAAGTGACAGAAAGACCCAAGTTATCTCAGGGGTAGTGGTGTTATGCCTATTGTGGGTCATGCTAGGTGACAATTCGCCCAGAAGGCGCATGCGTCAGCAACCTCAGGTCGATGTCGGGCAAAACGATCCCAAGGAAGGTGCTGATGATCTGATCCAGCGATTCAACGGCCACCTCAATCAACTAACGGTTCAGACCAATGCGTTGCGTGAGGAGGTTGATGCCAATCGGAAGGCGATGCAGGACTATGAACAAACCACAGCAGAGATCTTCAAGAAGATTATCGAACGTTTGTCGGAAGTTCAGACCGTAAGCCAGACAGCTCCGAACGACCCGAGCCCTCAGGGATTCGTGCCGCCGCCAATCTCGGCGGATCCTGTCATAGACCCGGTGATGGAGCCTATCGGAGGCGAGCTGCCGGTAGCGGATGGACCCCCGGAGCGGCCCGAAAAGCCGAGACTTGCAGCTGTCATGCCGGGTGATTCCGTGCGCGTTAAACTGCTAGCAGGTGTCAACGCTCCAACCGATGGCACTCCCTACCCTGTTGTGCTCAAGCTCATCGGGGACGTGATCGGACCGGATGGTAACAGTGTGCCGCTCGGAGAGGCTCGAGTTATCGCCGCAGCTCAGGGTTCATTAACAGATTCACGAGTGCTCTTCCGCCTCACCAGGCTCAGTATTCGTCTGCCGAACGGTCGGCGAAAGGAGTTCGGAATCGATGGTTGGGTAGTGGGAGAAGACGGCATCCGCGGTATGGAAGGGGTGCTGATTGACCCGATCGGGAAGGCTATCGCAGGTGCCGGTATGGCTGGCGGTTTGGCAGGTCTCGGTCAGGGGTTGGCTGCCGCAAATACCGTCAACCGATTTGGAGTCGGTAACACCCCAGACACGAGCTTCGTTCAAGACGGGAAGATGGGCGAGTATGCGGCAGGCATGGCTCTCTCCTCCGCAGCCAAGGAGTGGAACTCAATTATTCGTGAGCGTTTGGCGCAACTCGTGCCGGTCGTGCAGGTGCTGTCGAACCGCGAGGCAACCGCGGTATTTTCGCAGTCCCTTACTGTTCCGGACCTGCTGGAGCAGCTCGATGAAGAAGATCCTTCTGTAGTCTACACGTCTCTCGATTAAGTGGTTGGAGGTTGTTGGTATGAAATCTCTCAAGTTTGCTCTCATTCCGGTTCTCGCAGTCCTGTGTACCGGGTGCTCTTCGATCGGAAGGGTTCTCAACCCCTTCTATGATAGCCCGAGTGAGGTCGCCTACTTCGGAGAGAAGAACGACCGAGCGCTCAATGATTCCGGTGCAGGAAAGGGCGTTAAAGCCCGCGAGGCGCTCGAAGCGTTCAATACGTATCAGAGCGCTCTCGCCCCGCAGCCTAACAATCCTGTGATCATGCCAGCTATCGTTCGGCTGATGTGGGTTCCCGATCACCTAAACTCCCACGGTGATCTCGTTCCTGCTCACTACTACTACCTCAAGGTCAAGAAGGATGAGTGGGCCGTCACCGACGCATTTGAGCTTGAGTCACAGCTGAGTGGTGGTAGTGGAGGCGGCAACGCCTCTTCGATCGGATTCGTGAATCCGGAGGATGTCCGATGATTCGGCCCGCGAACAGATGGTTGATCGGTCTGGTAGTGGTTCTCGCCGGATGTCCGGCAGGCCCCAAAGAGTACGAGCCGTACTCGACGTCGGATAGAACCCTGTTCATGCCGACCTTCCGCACGAAAGCGCCGGAACCTGTCTACGCCAGGACGCGTTGGGCACTCATCCCAGAAGTGCTTCCTCAGCGAGAAATGCCGGGAGACGACAAGCGCGAGGGAGGACCCGATGCGGGCCCGGCATTGAGGCCGGTGTTTCAGCTCAATCTCAAGAAGGCGACGCTAGAGGAAACCGCTAGGGTGCTGGCCGCCATGGCGCGGTACTCGAGCTACACGGCGCCGTCGATCGCACAAAATGCATTTTCTATCGAAAATTTAGGAACACTTGACGAGCTCGGACGGACTATAGGTGTGAAGGCAGGAATTCAAGTCGTTATCGATCATGACAATAAGGAGGTGCGCTTTTTAGCTCCTGCTGCGGAAACGCCACAATTATTTAGTGAGTAAAGCTCATGAGTATCAATAGGTTAACCCGTAATAGGTTGTTTCAAGACGAGCAGCTCTTCAATAAACTGCTCCCCTTCGCACGGTACGACGAGGAGATGGAGACCTTCGTACATACCGACGCTTCGATCTGGTCCCTCTGGGAGTTACAACCTAAGTGGATAACCAAGGTTTCCGATGCCGAGGCGTTTCAGCTTACAGAACGCGTCCAAGAGATGCTCGATTCCATGGAGCACACCGTATCGGCTCAGTTCTGCTGGATCACCACCTTTGACGTAGAGGATCTGCTGCGTGATTGCCTCGCCCGCTATCCGATGTCGGGACCGGCAGGGTGGATGACGCGTCGTTGGGTTCGGTCGATCCGTATGGCGAGTCAAAGCCGATCACTTCACCGTCGCCCCCGCAGACTCCGTCTTTTTGCCTGTTTCCGCTACGACCCACCCTGGCAGGGCAAGGGTCTGATGCACCAGGCCGCACGCAGCTTGAAGATGCTCATGTACGGAGCCGTTGGTATCGGTGCTGAACAGCGTCAGTCTGAGTATCTCGGCTACGCTAACAAGTTCAAGGGGCTGATCGACGGTTCGGCCGCGAAGTTAGCTGATCTCGGTTTCTATCCACGACGTATGGATGGTCAGGATCTGATTAACTTGCTGTTCCCAATCCTCAATCGTAGGAGTGTCAAACCGGGTAAGTACCGTCGTGGCCGCACAACTGCGCTCCCCGTGCCTGTGTACGATGGTGATGATCTGCTCTCCAATCAACTCTCGGAGACTCATGTAGAGCATCCGCGTGATGGAATCATCAAGAAGGACGGGCGTGTGTTTAGGTCGGTATCGATGGTGAAGCCGCCCAAGCAGTGTCTGCCGCTCATGATTGCGCCGTTGCAGTCGGCGCCGTACGAAAATATCGTTAGTGTCAGCTTTTCCAAAGATCCTAAGCAGAAACAGCTCGAGCGTCTGGACCGCCTGGACGGCACTCTCGGTATGCGTGAGCGTGCCTGGGGTGGTCGCTCGAACCAAAAGATCCTTCATCAGATCTCGGCCATACGTGCTGCGCGTCAGGAGCTGTACAATTCCAAGGAACAGATCGTTCGAGTCGGTGTACATCAGACCTTTATCTGCCAGACTGAAGACGAAGCCATCCGAGCGACCTCAGAGGCAGTAGCAACCTTCCCGCAGCTCAACGGTGCTCGCGGCATGGTGCACGAGATCTCCGATATGGCGGTTCTGATAAACTCCCTTCCCGGGTGTTACGATCCAGCGACCGACGGCGCTGGGTGGACAACGGTCATGCAATCGTCCCGTGCTACCCGGCTCTTCCCTCTTTGGGGTAACTGGAAGGGGAGCGACGGGTCGCAGATTCTGTTGCCGAGCCTCTGGAATCGTGAGTTGGTGGGATTCGATCTCTATGACTCCAACATAGCTCCGAACGTTCTCATCAGCGGAGTGTCAGGAGCCGGTAAGAGTTATCTGATGTGCTTTCTGATCACCATGTTGAATCGTGGGCACTTCGCGACCCTCTCTGACGGTAGAGTTGTGGAGAGAAATCCGATCACCTTCGTCTTCGACAAAGGAATGGTGGGACAACCCTGCGGATTCGAGAAGATAGCCAAGCTGTTCGGTGGTCGAGTGTATGAAGCGACACCATCGCGCGCACCTGCGATGAACTTCCTCGCCAGACTCGGTGAACTTACACCTGATGCGAGGAACGACGACTACAAGGATCTGATCGACATGTGCGCGGACGTTATCTGCGACATGGCAACCGACGGAAACAACAATCCCGACCGTCTCGAACGTGGGAGCGTTGCAGAATCGCTGTCTGAAGCACACCGTATTTACCGCAGCGGACCGATGCGTCGAGAGTTCATTCTCAGTGATGTCATATCGGTACTGCGCGCACCCCGTCGCGTTGACGAGACCGAGGACGGAGCACGGCGACGTCAACGTATCGCGCTGCTCATCGCGGACTACTACGGCGAAGGAACCTATGCGCGGTTCTTTGATCGCCCTGGGTCACTCAAACTCAAAGAACGCTTCATAGTGTTCGACCTCAAAGCCCTCAGTCGAAATCCTGATCTGCAGCGTGTATTCCTCAAGATCGCGATGGTATGGGCTGACACGGTCATGAACGACCCTCGCGAGCTCGATACCAGAAAGATTCTGGTGTTTGACGAGGCTCACGAGTTGATCGGGAAGACCCAAGTTAACACGATTGAGACAGCTTTCCGTCTCTACCGTAAACGCAAGGGTATAGTAATCGCTGCATCTCAGTCAGGTGAGGACTTCTATGTCGGTCAGGGTGGTCAGGCGATAGTGCAGAACAGTGCACACAAGATCTTCCTCCGTCAGGACCCGAACAAGTTCCACCTTACGGCACAAGCCTTCAACCTCAATCCGCAACAATCGGATGTGATCATGCGTCTGCGTACGGTGAAGGGTGTAGAATCTCAATTCTACCTAGTGTCGGATATCGGAGAGGGCGCACTGGTCCTGCCGGTGGAGCCGGCGTTTTACTGGGTCAGTACCAACAACGGAGACGACAACCAGCTCTTTTCCGATGCCTTGACCCGCCACAACAACGACTTCAGTAGAGCACTCGAGGAGGTCGTGGCCGTTGCTCCATACGGGGCCAAGGATCTGCACGAGCGCTTAGTAGGCGGCGGCATGAGTCAGGAAGAGACGCGTGGAGTCGGTGTTACCGGCGCCGTCGGAGGTATGATGGAGAGCGGCTTTAGGGATTCGTCTTTGTAGGAGTAGAGCGTATGAGTACTGTGAAAAAATTCGGCGGCGCTTGTGTCGCGCTGATTACGATAGTTGGATTGAGCGCCTGTGCGCGCAATCGTCCGGAGGTAGCGCCCACTATCGAGTATCAAGTGAGAAATGTTCCGGGTGCCGTTGAGTACATCTGGGAGGAGCCCATGGTTGATGTAGTCGATGTTCCTCCTGGACTTGATCCGGAGGGACACTACTATCGTCCCGGCCATCAAGAGGTGGTAGAAATTCGCCAAGGTCGTTGGCAATATTACCGCCGTCCGCAACAGTAACGCAGGGAAGATATGAGCCTCATCAACGTCAGGAACTTTCTCACGCCTCTTCAGAATAAGTATCAGATAGGAGCGCTCCTCGTGATAGCTCTGGTCGTAGCGGTGGTGCGGGTCATCGGCAGCAGTGAGCCGTCACAAGGGCGTGAGAACTTGAAGATCAATGATGACATAAAGCAGTTCCTGGCGAGTCAGCAGCCATCTACTCAAGCCCAGAAGGAGCATGATGGTTTCGGAGTTCCTTCGGATGACGAGATCCTAGGAGGCTTGATGGACGACGGCGGGCAAGATGAGCGGAGCAAGGAAGGCTCAGCTCCGGTTGATTCCAAGTCCAATAAGGGGCTTTCGGACATTAGGAAGTCGCTCGGCCTTGAATAGGTACGAGCTACGAGGTTCTCGTATGGAGCTGTTCTATACGAGATTGAGGTGAAGCAAAGGGTATTCGAGGGACGATAGGGGGTAGGCGCTTCCTTCCCCTATGGGCCAGGTTTACAGCGTTAGGTGTAAAGCGGTTATGTGGCTGAGGATCAAGGTCAGTAAGAAAAAAAGAATAACCTCCCACCTCCTCGCAGCAGCGACGTTGGCGGCGTTATTTGGAAACGCAGGCCGCCTGGAGGCCGAAGCATCCCGCGTCAGTTTTACCACGCAGTCGTCCGGGTTAGCGAACGACCGGAACTTGATGGACGCAGAGCGAAATCTCCTGCACTCGCTCGCCACCGAACCGTCAGAGGTGGTCGATACCCCAAAGACTCCTGCGAAAAAACAAGCACAAGCGGTAGTTGCCAAGAAGACGACATCCGAGCGTAAAGGCGAGCTGGCTTCAACCACAACTTCAACTGCAGTAACAAAGACCACCCTGAGCACCGGTGAGACAAAGGCTCCGGTAGCGAAGCCGGTCGTCGAAGCGAAGGGGCCGCCGCCGGAATTCGCAGCCAAGCTGCGTTCACTGGAGGCGTCAACCGATTCCATGAGGAGTGAACTACAAAGGTCCCGTGAACGCGTAGCACTCCTCGAACGGCAGCTTGATGAATCACGTAGTCAGTTATCGATCGCTGAGACAGAGGTGACTCGTCTCTCCGGCCTCTTGGATTCCAAGACCCGAGCAAGCTTGGGTAAATACAACCTTCCCATGCCTGCGGCGGCCCCGGTCAAACCGGTGGTCGCACAACCGGCCCCTCGGCAAGCCTCGGCGAAAGTGGCGCAACCGGTCGTTGACGTTCGCCCACCGTCAGCAGATGCGGATCTGCAGGTAGCAACGGTCGCGGTCGACAAAGCAGACCTGAGGCTTGGACCGGGTAAAAATCACTCTGCACTTATGTCTCTTAGACGCGGCTCGAGGCTCATGGTCGAAGCTCGGCAAGGAGAGTGGTATCGTGTGTTCGCGCCCAACGGGGATCGAGCCTGGATCGCGGCATCACTGGTTACCTTCGGTGATGGTGCCTCTACCCTCAACGACGGCAGCTCGGTTCGCGTGAAAGGTTTTACGGCGAATGCGGAGGAGGAGGCGTTCCGTCGTGTGCACCGTTCGACCAACTGAAGTACCTAAGGGCAATCAACCTTTGCCGTGGCTCTTACACGGACTGTGTGCGGTCGCCGCATCCTTCGTGATCGCAGAGGCGTATGCTGTTCCCTCTTCGATGACAAAGATAGTGTCGCGACCGGCGTTTGTGTATCCCGTCATGGGGCCCCGTCTTTCGAGTGATTTCGGAAAGAGGAAACATCCAGTCTCGAAGTCAACACGGCATCATCACGGGGTCGATCTGGCAGCTCCTGAGCAGAGCCCCATTCGAGCAATTGCAGGCGGTGTGGTGATCTACGCAGACCCGTACGCAGGCTACGGAAACCTCGTAGTGGTCCGCCACGATGACGGGATGACGAGCCACTATGGCCACTGCCGTTCAATCAATGTAACGATAGGTCGGCGAGTCAAACCGGGACAAATGATCGGTACCGTTGGAAGTACCGGTATATCTACCGGTCCTCACCTTCATTTTGAGATTCGCGTAGCCGGAGAGCCCCGCGATCCGGAGTTGTTCCTTCCCGGTTTAGCCTCCGAGGCTGAAGGCTAGACGGAGCTCGCCGCGAGGCACCATGGACATACATAGATACGACAGAGCGTTACGAACGAGCGCCGACTGTTGCATATGCCGTCGTGTGCAACTAACCCACTGAAACTACTCGACTAAAAAATCTATTACGGACTGCACCGGATTATGCAACATCCTCGGAACAATCTAGTATAACGATCTATGAAACTGGGACGCGCGAGTCGCGTTGGATAAATAGAGAAAACCTAAAAAGTAAAATGTATTCCGTTTGGAGATAGTTATGAACAAGAGTATCAAGGGTTTGATATCGAAGATTAAGAGCACTCACCTCGACATTTGTCAGCGTGTTGGTGCAATCGCTGCAGCCCCGACAGAGAAGCAGGCACGTGCCGCGCTCTTCATCCTGGGCGTGGCAGTTCTTTCGCTGGGACTGTCGCACGAAGTAATAGCCCAAGGTATCGGAGCGGGAAAAACCACAACCACCTACAATGATGTAAAGATAGCAAACGCCGTAAATGCAATTATGGCCTACCTCGAAGGATCCTTCGGAGCGTTGGTAATGGCTGCAGCAGGCATTGGCGCTATCTTGAGTGCTTCGTTCGGCCAGTTCAAGGCCGCGCTCAGCTTGATGGTGGTCGCAGTAGGAGCGTTCATTCTGCGCTCGCTCATGTCGACCTTCTTCAACGACGTCGGCATTCGACAATAAGAACGAAAAGTGCGACCGGGCAGGTCGCGTGAATCGTTCAAACGCCGCTTGGGGAAACCCGGCGGCGTTTTTTTGTTTGCCCTGGTGCTGACGAACTTGAGAGCTATGCGGTCGACGGCTATTTTTTACCGGCGTCGACGGCGCTGGTGGTTTCGACTCCCCCACCCTGCTGTGATACTCCGAGACGAAGCTCAATCGCCCGCTTCAGGGGAGCGTCTTTCTCCTTGGCCAAACTCTCTTGAAGAAGACTACGCTCGACAGGGGTCTGAGGATTAAGCTTGGAGTAGGCCATGGACCGAGCGAGTGGTTCAGGGTGTCGAACCATGAGTTGTAAGATGTCGAGGGAACTTCGCCACTCGTTCTTTCGCAGGTATCGCGCCGCCTCGAGATTGAGCACATCCGAGCTGTCTGCATGCGCACGTGCGAGGAGGATCAATACGACCGCATCCGGTGACGGTTTGGTTTCGAACCATGCGGCGACGAAGGGAACTCGTTTCTCGGTGGATAAACTGAGGGCTGACACGAGAGCGAGGGTCTGATCTCGCGTGAGCCCGGCATGCTCCCCGGACAGCAGCATGAAGAGATTCCTGTCGTCCGGCTTGAAGAACTTCGTTGAGAGCACCTCAGCCGCTTGCTTACGCACATCAGCGAGGGGAAATGTCAGAAGATCCGCATACTGGCTTATGGTGAGTTGACGTACCGGGAGCCGGCTCAGCAGGAGCGCGAGCTTGTCAAAACTTGGAATAGCGGACCATCTCGCCAAGTCGTCGATGTCGAACCAACTCAGGACAGAGCCGATATCCCCGCCCCTATCGCGTAGCGATGCCGACATCTGACGGGCCGACTCCTCGTTGGACCCGAGCAACGGAAAAGCATTTGCCATCCTTGCCAGGGCAGTATTCGTGTCCGAATCTCTTCCAAAGTAGGCGTCAAGAGCGGTAGCTGAAAGCCGCCCACAGGCTATTGCGCTGAGTCCCATCGCTTCCGGGGCGCTCAACTTCTGAATCCCCGACTCGCGCAGGAAGCGAAACGCAGGTCCTACCGGATCCGGCAACTCCTCGATCGTTGCGAGTGAAACGTCATCGAGCTCCCGATTCGGATTGGTCGGCGACATATGACACGCGATCGCCAGAATAATCGGGGCTGCTAGCTCGCTGAAACGACGCGAATCCTTGGTACCCTCGGGCAGAAGCGGTGCAAGGGTCAGGGCGAGCACAGTGTCTTGATCTGAGTGAGAAAGCCGGTCTCGCCATAAAGGATTAAGTCCGGTTCGCAGAAGCCCGGTAGGGATATTGGATGGGTCATTTCCGTCCAGGATATTATCAATGATAGCGTTCTGCGCTGCGGGATCGTGCTCCAAGACAGCCGCTCGCGCCACACGACGCATCCGAGTCCGGTCTCCGCTCATCCAGTCGGCCTCGTACTCCGAACTCTGTGTGCTAGCCGGAAGGGGTAAGTAGCGTGCGAGCTTGAAGTAGCTTGAGGGAGAGCGATAGCGGAGCACCACGAGACAAGAGGTCGCGACCACAAGAGCGATCATGACGACCCGCGTTCTTGACGACCCAAAGCGCTTCGCCAACGGGGCTTGAAAGATGGAGAGAGAGGTTGCACCGGCGACGCCTGGACCAGACTCGTTAGGAGTACCCGCTCCCCGTCCCCCTATCACCTTGCCAGCACCTGTAACGGACGGACCTCTGGGATTTGTGCTCCTCGCTCCACCGAGACTAAAAGCCTCCTCCACGCTCTCGAGGGCTGGGCGTTGACGCGGCGATGGGAGGAGTAATTGGTCGACGAGGGCGCGCTGTTTGCCGTTCGCGGCGTCACCGAGGATAACTTTGAGTGTGCGGCCAAGGCCGTACAGATCCGCCGAGTGCTGCGGTTCCTCCTCCGAGCGGGATTCGGGCGCCAGGTACTCGTCGCTGGTCCCGTTCAAAACTCCGATCCGCGGATCGAGCAGCATAACCTGATCATTGAGGACGCTGATATTAGAGAGTGAGATGTGGCCGTGCGCCAAATTTCGCTGAGCCAGGGACCGTACCTGCTCTACCAGCGTGCGCGCCAGTGGAAGTTGCCCTTGACCAACGGGAAGCTCGCCACGCAACAAGAGGTCCTTCAACGTTGATTGAACAAAGGGCCTGATCAGAACGAAGCGACCAAGACCCGGAAGGCTCTCGACCTTGGTATCCCAGCCCGGCACGACCGTAAAACCTTGAATGTCGTTGGTTATGGCGTTACGCGTGACATCGTCGAAGCTGCGCGAAAATCGATACAGCCAGACCCTGCCTTTGACCAGCACTAGTGGTCGCACATCCCAGGAGGCGTCCGCTATGAGTACGTTGACGCACACGGCCGATGCAGGAAGCGCAGGCTTATACTGCTCGAATACTGCTCGTTCCGAATCACTGAGTGCGTCAGCTCCTACTAACCTCACAAGCGCGCTCCTCTTGCTCCTGTTAACCTTTCGTCGTTTACCTAGCCTTACGCGTCGCTAGTTTACAACTTCGACGCACGCTCCACCTAGGCTATCTGCTACGCGTGAGGCGCCAGAAGGGAATCTATCTCTTGCTTGAGTCGAGACAATATCTCGTCATACGAAAACTGCCCGACAAGCTCCCCTTTGCGCTTAAGATTGACGTGACTAGGAGCGCACCACAACCCCAGATCGGCGTCATCTGTCTCTCCCGGGCCATTCACGCGGCATCCCATCACAGCTATGGTGAGCTTTTTGTCCATGAACTCCTGAGTCATCCCCCGCACCTTTTGGGCCAGTTCGACAAACGCCTCATTTTCGACCCGAGAGCAGGACGGACAAGAGATGATATTGAGCCCCTCGTGCTCAAAGCGCGGCACGGATCTGAAGCGTCCGGCGTATACATCGTTGATAATCTTCTTGGCCAAGAGCACCTCCTGGTGTTTCTCGGTGTGTGGAAGGGTAAGTGATACGCGTACGGTATCCCCTATGCCCTGCACCAGGAGATTCTCGAAAGCTACGCGGGTCTTTATCTCGCCCATTGGCAGCATGCCCGCCTCTGTGACTCCGAGATGCAGCGGCACGTCGGGGAATTGAGCCGCGAAACGACGATTGATGTCGATCACGTCGTTGGGATCTGAACTCTTGAGCGACACGACGTAGTTGGTGAAACCGAGATCCTCGAGATATCCGATATGTTCTTTCGCGGATGCAATCGCTACTTCAATTGGGTCCTCCTCGACGAGCGCCCTGGCCGGGTCGAGAGAGCCGAAGTTCACCCCGATCCGGAGCGCTATGTCATGGGTACGGGCTACGTCGACGATGTAGGCGACCTTCTCATGCACAGGAACCCCCTGTTCATGATGATAGAGGTGTCCAGGATTGTATCGAATCTTTTGCACATACGGAGCGACGCTCTTAGCTAGCTTGTAGCTCTCTTGGAGGTCGACAACTAAGCGCGCGTCGGTACCCTTTCGGATCTCTGCGAGAGCCTCAACGTCACGGCGACTATCAATCGCGATACGGATAATGTCGGCTCCGTGCTCCTGAAGCAGCGCTATCTGCCGACTGGTGGCCTCAATGTCCTGTGTTTTGGTAGCGCACATCGATTGGACTGAGATCGGACCATCGCTTCCGATTATGAGGTCTCCCACCCGTACAGGGCGGGTTTTCCTGCGTGTAATCAGAGGTGCTTGGTTACCTGGTTCAACGATTGAGAGCAGAGATCCGTTTGTCATGGCTACTACTGAACGATTTTCACTGTCGAATTATCAAAAATATTGTATGATCGGACAGTTATATCAACCTTTCAGGGTGTTGTCTCCCTGGCCGTCAAAATTCGGTTGTCAGGCCAAACGGTACGACGCTTGACCGAGAGTGCTGAGACTTTTTGAGAACCTCGGGGCGAGCCACACGAGCATGTACTCGAAGCCATGGGAGAAATGCTGCGTAAGTTGTTGTAATCAAAGGTTTTCTGCGTCAGTCACCGCTGACGTATCCGGTATGAAGCAGATCCCGGAAATGGAACTTTGAAGGCAACACGCAGCGACCGATAGCTGAAAGGGAGCGGATAGAGAATTGGGATAACTATGACAGACCAAGAAGACTTGGAAGAGATCTTTGCAAAGATAACCGAGGAGTACGAGGAGCCGGTGCCGATCGGTGGACGGTGTGAGAGCTCTATCTTCTACAGAGTAGAAGATCTGAGCGATGCGGATCTCGATGCCTGTGCACACTACGTTGCTGAACGCATACGAAACGTGATCTCACCACAGCAACCCGAGCTGTTCCTAAAGCTGCCGGGAGGGTACTCGTTCTTCGCAGAGCGACTCTGCGCGGTGTACTCCGAGATGTACAATAAAGGCAAGGAGATCCCGCTCGAGCAGTATCTTGAGAGCAAGATGTCAAATGGTCACGGTGAGAAGTACAAAGGCTACACCTCTATCCTCGTTACAGACGTAATTACGACGGCACGATCGAGTCTCGAGGCTCACACGCGCGCTACGTTGCGTGGAATTCCGGTACTTTGCTGGGCGACATTGATCGATCGCACATTCGGACCTGGTCCGGTTCCGGTCGTATCGGCCTTCACTGGTGCACCGGTACGTGTTCTAACGCAGATCGGATAAGAGCGACCTGGAGAGACCGCTTGGACATAGCCAGCAGAATCGGAGCTACACGCGCTTGAGTTGAATAACCTTGCCTGAACCTCCAGCTGCCAGGCGTGGAATCGTTATAGGGCTTGAGGTCTGCTCGTTAGCTCGGTCATCAGCCTCGTCGAGGATTGCAATGGTGGAGACCACCGTTGCAGCCTCCTCGGAAAGCTCCGCGGCCGGGCGAACTACTTTGCTGCGACGAATCAGCATATCGAGCTCATGATGCGCAGCCTGCCCTGCCTGTAGGCGAGCCTTTAGGCTTACGAGGTTAACTGCCAGGGATGCGGCCCTGATAAAATCACCGCGCTCGGCGCAGGCGATAAGCTCTCGTTGAGATTGCACCAACTCACTCTCACTGGTACGCCAGATGTTTTGGAATTCGTTCCTTAGAGCAAAGACGTCGTAGATGAGCTTTTTGGTATTAGGAGACTCAACGGCCTCGGACAGCTTTCGTAAGAGAAGGCTGTTAACCTCACGCCACTCCAAAACCTGTGCTGCCGAAAGTTCGACTGTACTGTCGGTCTTGAGATTGGAAACAGTACCCGCTGAATTGTAGAGACGAAGCGCGCGGCGGCTCTTCTGGATGAGGGCCATGACTCGGGCGCGAAAGGACTCTGATTCCATAAACTCCTATCTGACGAAACGGCGTCAGAAGTTAGCAGCGCTCCCAAGCTAAATCAACCTTTAAGTTTGGGACATCGTTTCTCTGTCAGATGCTGCCGGAGGCCGTTCAGGTGCTGAGTGAGCTGGCACAAGCCGGGAGACGAAAGATCTTGTGAACGCTCGTCGTAGGTTTGCATGGATTAGGGATATGCCGGGGCAATAGCTAATGCGCTCAGTGAGGCAGTACCCCTCCATGGCTGCACGACAATGTCGAGGACTCCGTCGTAAAGCTCGACATCCTTTGTGAGCTCAAGCGGTTTACCGCTACCTGCCTGACGTACGATGTCGACGTCTTTGAGTGCAGCGCCCCCTTCCATCTCGATATCGAAGATGCTCTTTCCCGGCTGTCTCTGATAAAGCTCCATCAAATAGAAAGTCACCGTATAGGAACCCAAGGGAAGCGGCAGATGATATTCAATCGGTCCATCCCGAGAGTTTCTGCCTGAGCTGTAGAGCTTAGAAACAAGGGTAAATCCGTGGCCGGAGGTGTCCCCGTACGTGGCAGCCCTCGAGAGACCGACGTCACTCTGCCACACCAGTCCGGCTTCATCGACGAAACCAGGCCCTCCGCACTTGATGTAGAGCGTGGGCCTTAACGAGAGGCGCTGTAGTCTACCGAGCTGATCGAGATAGTGGGCTCTGTCAGTCTGAGCAGCGAGGAGACTTGGAGTGGTAATCGGAAGCGGAGTTGCACTCATAGAGCGTGGTCGGGGTGTCCCGCGCACGATCGGTGTTATGACGAGCAGCATAACAAAGCCAAAGGCGATCCAGATTACGTTCCGATAATTCATTTCCCGTATTTAGAGCGCTTTGTTTTGGCCGGATATGTGCCAACACAGTTTTAGGGCCCCGCATGCGAGAAAGTCACACGTTACGGACTCAGCGACCTCTCTTGCACCAATAATGCCATCGCTGCTTGATCGGGCGGAAACAACCAATCCCTTTCCTACTCTATCGATGCATCAGTGTTGCAAAGAGTTAACCGATTTCGGTAGCACATCATCATCGCAAGTGCTACCTCTCCGCACCGGCCATCTGATGAAGATCAAAGCGGCTCCAGCGCTCTTTCATCATGGCGTACAGAGACGGAAACGTACCATCCTCCAGAGAGGACCTAATGCGTGACATTAGTCCGAGATAGTGTGTCAGATTGTGTATACTGGCAAGTTGCGGTCCGAGCATCTCCCCTACCTTGAACAGGTGCTGAATATATGCGCGTGAATAATGTCTACAGGCGAGACACGCGCAGCTCGCGTCAATCGGATTCGGATCATCTGCGTGGCGGGCGTTTTTGATATTAAAGAAGGGCTCGTCTGCCTCCACAAACACACGTCCAAAGCGACCCGAGCGAGTAGGCATGACGCAGTCGAACATGTCTATCCCGCGAGAAACCGCTTCAATAATGTCTTCAGGGGTTCCGACCCCCATCAGGTAGTGAACTCCCTCTGGAGGGAGTTGGTCGACATGGTAGCCGAGGACCTCGTACATCGACTCCTTCGGCTCACCTACACTTAAGCCGCCGATTGCAAATCCATCGAAGGGAAGAGCACCGATCTGCTCAGCCGATCTGGTACGAAGCTCTCTGTGACAACCGCCTTGAGTGATTCCGAACATACACATCGAATCGTCTGTTCGCGCTGCTAGTGAGCGCTTCGCCCAGCGATGCGTCATCTCGAGCGAACGCTCAAAAGCGTCGAAGGAGATGTTGCTTGCGGGACATTCGTCGAGCGCCATGGCGATATCAACCCCTAAGGTTTGCTGGATCTCTATCGATTTCTCAGGGCTCAAGAACTGCTTCGAGCCGTCGATATGCGAGCGGAACTCTATCCCTTCCTCTCTGATAGTTCGTATACTCTTGAGGCTGAATACCTGAAAGCCTCCTGAATCGCTCAAAATAGGACCCTTCCATCCAGTAAAAGAATGAATGCCTCCTAGTCGTTTGACCCGCTCATGGCCCGGCCGTAGCCACAGGTGATAGGTATTGACCAACATTACCTCGGCGCCGCACTCCGTAAGCCGCTCGACGTCTACTCCCTTAACGGAACCCCGAGTGCCGACGGGCATGAAGGTCGGTGTTTGAAAAGTTCCGTTTCGGGTTGTAAAGCTCCCCTTTCGGGCCGCACCAACGTGGGCTCCCTTCACAAATCGCGAACTCATAGAATTACCATCCCGTCTCCGTAACTCAAAAATCGGTAGTTATCTTCTAGGCCCGCGTGATACGCCTGCGTCAAAAGTTCCTTTCCGAGAAGCGCTTCAACCAAAAGTAGATGCGTAGTCCCCGGCTGATGAAAATTGGTAATTACGGTCGAAACGACCTGAAACTGAAAGCCTGGTTGAATAAAGAGCTGCGTGTCTTGCATAGATGCCGATCCGCCGCTTCGAACGGCGCTCTCAAGAGCTCGTACGACCGTGGTTCCGACAGCGATAACCCGGCCGCCACGCGCGCGGGTTTCGAGCAGAGACTCGAGAATCGAAGCGGGAACAGAAAACTGCTCGGATCCAGGGGGACGTAGCACTCCGTCGACGAAGATCGGTAGGAAGCTCGCGCTTCCTACGTGCAGGGTGATTCGTGATATGGAACACCCCGCCTTATCGCGAATGTCGTCTAGCAGTTCCGGTGTAAAATGGAGCGAGGCTGTCGGGGCCGCTACCGATCCATCCTTGTCGGCAAATATGGTCTGGTAGTCAACGGCATCCTGCTCGTCTGCGTGGCCGTCCCGGATGTATGGTGGAATGGGCATGCTGCCGTGCTCGCGGACAAGCTCTTCTATCGGCGTTGTCGTGTTGGTCCGAAACTCGATCACTACTCGGTCTGGAGAAGGAGAACCGACGACCTCAGCCGAAAGTCTATCGCTAAAAACAACGGAAGAAGCGCTGCGAATCTTTCGCAACGGGCGCCCGATACACAACCATCGGTGCGGTGATTCCTCTCTCAAGAGCAGCAGCTCTACCCTGCTTTCGGGCTTCCCTGAAAGCACGCCGAAGAACCGAGCGGGCAGCACGCGGGTGTCGTTGAAGACAAGGTGGTCGTCGGGTCGCAGCAGAGCCGGAAGATCACGAAAGGTGAGGTGCCGGATCTGCTCTGAAGCGCGATCTATCGCCATCAAACGCGCCGTATCGGCCGGATGCACCGGGCGTTGTGCAATCCGTTCGGCGGGTAGTTCGTACGTGAAGGGTGAATGTGTCCCGTGATCGGAGGTTGTGCCCATTTCAACTACCTGCCTGCCTCCCCTGCCATGCCTAGGAATTTCCAGAACGCTTGGAAAATACGTCGAGCAGGTTGATGGGCATCGGGAACAGTACTGTCGAGCTGTTCTCGACCGATATCTGCTTGAGTGTCTCGAGATATCGCAGTTGCATCGCGCCGGAATCCTTCGACATGATCTCCGCTGCAGCTGTAAGCTTCTCAGAAGCCTGGTACTCTCCCTCGGCTTGAATAATCTTGGCGCGACGCTCGCGCTCAGCCTCTGCCTGTTTCGCCATTGCTCGGCGCATCTCCTGCGGGAGATCGATATCCTTGATTGCAACGAGCGAGACCTTTATACCCCATGGGTCCGTTTGGCGATCGATTATCTCCTGGATGTGGTGGTTGATCTCGTCAATTTTCGAGAGCAGATCATCGAGCTCAGCTTCTCCGCACACGCTGCGCAGGGTCGTTTGGGCTATCTGACTCGTGGCATACAGATAGTTCTCCACCGTCAAGATAGCGTTCGATGGATCGATGACCCTGAAATTCAGTACTGCGTTCACCTTGATGGAGACGTTGTCCTTCGTGATGATGTCCTGGGGCGGTATATCCATCGTGACCATACGTTGGTCAACGCGAGTCAACTCGTCTACGAAGGGGATGATAAAGCGCAATCCCGGTCCGCGAATTCCGTTGAATACACCGAATCGCAGCACTACGGCGCGCTCATAGGCACGAATCGCATAGGTACTGAAAAAGATCAGCGCCCCGAGTGCTATCACGAGAAGAACGATTGGTCCTGTGCTCATATGTAATTCTCCATCTCTCTATTCTTTTCGAAGCGACTCTACCAGAAGCACCATGCCGCGCTGGTATCCTACGACACGTACGGCCGATCCGCTCTCGATAATGCCATGCGTAGTAGAGGCTTTCCACTCCTCTCCTCTCACAAAAACCCTTCCCGCTTCGGAAAAGGTTTCCAGCGCATCCCCCTCGAGTCCTATCATCCCCGGCAAGTCCTCATCGCTTGAGGATGTACTCATCCAGCGCCATATCACGTAGCACAGCGCCAGGACGACCGCGGACATGACGAGGGCGTAGAACACCTTAGAAGATCCTCCTCATGACCGTCTGAAGGTGCCCCCAAAACACGCGTTTCACGGCAGGATTTGCTGCAATATCGGCGAGAGCGTGCGAGTACAAGACGAGCGCAGCCCCTATCTCATCCGAACGTCCGTCCTGTTGTTCGGCTCCGAGCACAACTACCACCCCGTTGTGTGCAACCTGCGCCTCGATAGCGGCTCTGAGTTCGGATTCGCTCGCTACGGAACATCGATAGGTTTGATCTACCGACACCTTGAGTCCCTTAGTCGCGATCGAATCAAGAAGTGCTTCCTGTTCAGACGACAACGCTGCCCCGTGATTGAAAACGATGAACGAGACAAGCGCCGGAATAGCTCCGGCGCTTTCGGATGACGCCACGACGCGAATTGAAGCGCTCGGAATTCCATAGGGATACGAAGCTCTAACCTTATCGAGGTATCGAGCCAGATGTTCGGGCTGTTGCGGTCGTACGTCACTCATCCAGAAAGCTCCATTTAATACAGCCTGGCGACCGCGTCGAAGATCCGCACTGCGATCCTGCTCTTGTAGGTCGTCGAAAGCTCTTGCTCCCTACCGGCCCGAGTAACGAGCCAGACGCGATTGGTGTCGAGGTCAAAGGACTCTTGGGCCAGGTTTCCAATCATAAGATCGGCGTTCTTTTGGTTGAGTTTACGTCTAACCTCAGCCAACAGATCTTCGACCTCTCCAGTTTCAACCGCAAACCCGACCAAGGTGGGAAAACGAGACCCGCCCTTACGAGCACCGAGCTCCAGGAGGATATCTGGATTAGAAGCGATCTGAATGGTGGTAGGCGCAGCAGTCTTCTTTACCTTGCGGTCCTCTGCTACTTTCGGCCTATAGTCGGCAACCGCTGCCGCCATAATCACGGTATCGTACGGCGAGTCATTGCGCCCCTCGGGAAATGCGCGATGCACGATGGCATCGTGCATCTCCTGAGCCGAGACGACCGGAACACACTCCACCTCGCGCGGGACCTTGAGCGAAATCGTCAGCGCCCCATGAACGAGGGTGACGCGTGCACCCCGGCGGAAGGCCTCTACGGCGAGCGCCATACCCATCTTTCCCGAGGAGCGATTGGAGATGAAACGAACCGGATCGATAGCTTCTCGGGTCGGTCCAGTGGCGATGAGGATCCTACGACCGGCGAAATCGTGCGCAGTTAGCGCCCTGCGAACATGAAAGAAGATCTCCCGGTGGTGCGCGAGTCTCCCTTTCCCCTCCCATCCACACGCGAGCGGGCCGGAATCCGGCTCGACGAACTGCACACCACGCTGCTGCAGGTGCGCTATGTTCGCCTGAGTCTGCGGATGAGAGAGCATATTCACATTCATCGCAGGTGCTATGACCATCGGCGCCTTGGTGGCGAGCGCCACGGCGAGCAAAGGGCAATCAGCAAAGCCGTGGGCAAGCTTGGCAAGGAAATCCGCCGATGCAGGGGCAACCACGAACACATCAGCCCAATCGGCGAGCGCAATGTGCCCGATCGCGCCGGGCTGAGTTTCGCTCCAAAAATCCGTCGTAACCGGCTGACCGGTAATCGACTCAAAGGTGAGCGGCGTGATGAATTTGGCGGCCGCTTCGGTCATGACCACCCGTACTTCGTACCCACGAGTAACCATGTATCGCGCGAGCTCAGCACTCTTGTACGCCGCTATCGAGCCGGTGACTCCGAGTACAACGCGTCGTTTCTCCAAGGCCTCACTCATGTATCCTCACGCTAGAAAAGGGTTACTACGTCGTTCAATACCGACAGTGGTGTCGTCCCCGTGGCCGCTTAAGACTCGCACCTCGTCGTCAAGGGTCAAGATATTCTCCCGAATGCTTGCAATAAGGGTTCTGTGGTCGCCTCCAGGTAGGTCGGTCCGGCCAATCGACCCGGAAAACAGGGTGTCTCCGCTGATGAGCACCTTCTCGCTCCGGAAATAAAAGCTGACATGCCCTGGAGAGTGTCCTGGAGTAAACAACACTTCAGCGCGAAGATTCCCCAATGAGAGCACCTCGCCTCCCCGAATCGCTATCGAGGGTTCGGGACAGTCAAACCACTCCGACGCAGGCAGTCCGTACATCTGCGCAATGGCGCGAACCTGAGCCCGCATCGCCTCTTCTGCCGGATGAGCCACCAGTGGCGAACCGAGACTTTCGATCAGTGGAAGTACCGCTCCACAGTGGTCGAGATGTGAGTGCGTGAGCCAGATCTGCGAGCACGACAGCTCCTGCCTGTGCAGCTCGGAGATTATTTTGTCCGGGTCGCCGCCTGGATCGACGATTACGCTCGCTTTGGTCTCGCTGCACGTGAGTATGCGGGCATTCTGCATGAATGGGGTGACGACTATGGTGGTTATCGAAAGCATCTTAACTCCTTTCTCTCGCCCGTGAGCGACCACGTGACTTTTTGACGGTATTTGTAATCGACACCACCGCCGGTGCGGAGCTCGCCTCCGCTCCTTGGAGAAACGCCACTATCCCTTGAGCAATCGAGCGCGCGAGTAAGTCGCGGAATTGATCACTTGCGAGGCGCTGTGCATCCTTCTGATGGTCAATAAAGAATAGCTCCAAGAGGGAGCATGGCATATGAGCCCCGACGAGCACAAAGAAGGGAGCCTTCTTTACACCGCGAGACCGCCCATCTTCATATACCGGTAGCACACGGCGGCGTAGCGACTCATCGACAACGCGGCTTAGGCGGATGGAATCCTCAATTTTTCCGCTCTGAATGAGGTCGCTCACGATGAAGGAGAGATCGTCGAGCTCTCCGCCCGACTGAACGCTGTTTTCGCGCTCGGCAAGTTTGCGGCCGGCCTGGTCGTCGGTATTGTCGAGGTAGTAGGTCTCGAGGCCGCTTAATTCGTGAGAGGGGCTTGCGTTCGTGTGCAGGCTGATAAACACCTTGGCACCACTGTTGTTGGCGATCGAGGTGCGGCGAGCCAATGGAACGAAGACATCTTCACTCCGTGTGAGGACAACACGTATTCCGTGCTCGCGCTCGAGGATCTCACGCACTCGAAACCCTAGGTCCAAAGTGACCTCTTTTTCCAGAAGGTTGTGCGCCCCCACTGCCCCTGAGTCGTCCCCACCGTGTCCGGGATCGAGAACGATGGATCGAGCAAACGTGAGACTGCGGCCCGAGCCCGCCCTAGTCAGTCGCGGCTGCTCTATCTCCGGAGCCGGCACGAAATGATCGAAGGTGTTGAGTTTTATACCGAGGAGCCTCTGTTCGGCACGACGTGAAAGTACGCGGTCAGTCCCCAGCGCTTTACGATACCAGCGAGCAGCCTCCTCGAGAGAGCGGGCGGCACACACCTCGATGTCTCCCCGCATGAGAGCGGCTTCGAAGTATTCTCGGTTTTGAGGGGCGGAATCGAGCAGTGGTTGTATCAGCGCCGATGCCCGTTCGAGCAGTCTTTCCTGACGAACGCCGCGCCACAGTCGCAGATTTATATCCGCTCCGTCTACCCGAATACGAGCGTTCTCACGCTGCGCAGCGGAACTGGAAACGAAGTCCGAGATCTTTTTCGCCAGGATTTCCCACTCTTCTCGATGTACCGGATCGTCAGTCTCCGGATCCACATTTCTCAATCGAGTATACTCTGCCCGCAACGCGGCTGTTGGAGAGGTGACAACAGGATCGCTGAAGACGGTCAGTGGATACACAGCCCCCCAGAGCGCCAATGACCACGCCGCGAGCCGGTTAATTTGAAAATAATCGAATAACGCCCTCAGCATCTCTTCGGTACCCCTCTTCAAAGGAGACTACCCCCTTGGATGGCATGCTGCAATCAGCCTATCTGTCCAAAAAACTAACCTTTGAGGGTCAATATCGCTTTTAGATCGTATAGCGTCGCCAGTGCATCCCGTGGTGCCATGCCGTCGACATCGAGCCCCTTGAGGGACGAAACGAGCCGCTCTATTCTCGGATCGGCCTTCGCTTGAGGCGCGCTGAAGAGCCCCATCTGCCTCACCGGCTCGACTCGACGCGAGGATGCTTCACTTTGCGGCGCTTGCGAGAGGAGCTCAAAGGCCCGTGCAATCACATCGGGCGGAAGCCCTGAGAGCTTCGCCACCTCCAGCCCATACGACCGTGGAGCCGGCCCGGCCAGGATCTCGTGCGTAAACACCACACGATCCTCCTCTTCGACGGAACCAACTGAGAGGTTCCGTATCTTCGACGAGGATGAGTCCGCAAGCTGCGTGAGCTCGTGGTAGTGTGTTGCAAACAAGGTGCGGCATGCGATGACGTTTACGAGGCGTTCGACGATCGCGTGCGCTAAGGATAACCCGTCTGTGGTCGCCGTACCGCGGCCGAGTTCGTCGATCAGAACGAGGGAACGTGATGAGGCGTGGGCCAAGATCTGCGCCGCTTCACGCATCTCGACCATGAAAGTGGAATCTCCCTCGTGGAGATCGTCGGCGGCTCCCAAGCGCGCAAAGATCCGATCGACGAGTCCAACTTGTGCCGCCTGGGCCGGCACAAAGGAGCCCATTTGTGCGAGGATCACGATCAACGCTGTCTGGCGCAGGTAGGTGGATTTTCCGCCCATGTTAGGGCCGGTGACGAGGTAACAGGTTTGAGCGCCTTCTGGAAACGAGAGAGAATTCGGTATGAACGCGCCCTCCAAGAGTTCGGCAATGATGGGGTGGCGTCCCTTGGTTATCTCCAGCGCGCAGGAATCGACGATCGAGGGCTCTATCCAACCGTATCGATCCGCTACTCCTGCTAGTGAGACCAGGACGTCGAGCTGCGCAATCCCTGCGGCTATCACACGCAGGGCATCGACGTGCTCGAACATCTTTTGACGAACGGCGCCGAAGAGGTGCTGCTCGCGGCGAATCTGTCTGTCGAGCGCTGTGACAACCGCGCCCTCGTGCTCCTTAAGTTCGGGGGTCGTGAAGCGCTCCGCGTTAGCAGTGCTCTGTCTACGCTGATAGTGAGCGGGAACCTTAGTCCCTTGAGAGGTGGGAACTTCGATGAAGAATCCGATTACGTTGTTGGATTTCACCTTTAACGTTGTGATACCGCTTGCCTGACGCTCGCGTTGTTCGAAATTCGTCCGCCATTCGTCGGCGTGTGTTCGTAGTGTGCGGATCTCGTCCAGTTCTCGGTCGTACCCCGCTCGAATGATCTCACCTTCATTGGCTTGGTGCGGCGGGTTGTCCACCAGCGAGCTTCGAAGGAGTTCTGCGGCCTCTTGGGGTGGTTCGAGAGCATCGCGAATGTCGCGAAGCATCGGCGCCGTGCACTCGGCAAGGGAGTCACGGAGCCGCGGAAGACGCTCGAAGGTATCGCGCACTGCTCCAAGATCTTTTGGCGATGCGATTCCGATCTGGATCCGAGCTGCGAGTCGCTCCAAATCGCTCAATCCTTGCAGCGCTTGCGAGATCTCACGACTAGAGCTGAGCAGCTCGCGTAGGGAGATGTGCCGCGCTTTGATCGCCTCGATGGAGGTGAGCGGCCCGAGGATCCAGTTTCTGAGCAGTCTCGCGCCCCCCGGAGTCGACGTGTGGTTAAGAAAACCGTAGAGAGAGCCGGACATTGAGCCGTCGCGAGTATTCTGCACCAACTCCAGGTTTCGACGGGTCGAAGCATCGATAATTACCGACCCTGCAGCTCGAAGGAGCGATACTTCGGTGATCGGGATCGGGTTGCCCAGCGACACTTCATCTATGTAACTCAACAGAAGACGTACAGCGCGCTTCCCTGTCGGAGAAAGGCTGTGAATCTCAGCTCGTGCCGCATCGCTCATCGAGAGGTCGGCATCGGTGCCGGTGGTGGGCTCGAGCCTGAACCTGAGGGCGTTCTTGTTGACTACGCCCTCTACCGCACGCACCCATGAGGAGCGCCGGTCTATCTTCTCTCCATGTGCCGAGCGGGGCAGAACAACCTCTCGTACCATGAGATTGGCAAGCTCGCGAGCGAGAGATGCAACCTCGATGGCATCCTTGACGCGAACGATACCGGTCTGCGGGTCAGTGCAGGCGATCGCTCCACTTGTCGCACCTGGATCAAGAGAGATCGCCGCAACGAGGCTCTCCGTTGCATCGGACGCCACAGAGTTGAAAAGTCGCATGCCTGGCGTGACGAAGCGCTCCAGCACTCGATCGACCCCCTGCCCGGAGCCGCTCTGCGTTACGATCGCCACCGAAAAACCCTGTGGGAGCAAACGATCGACATAGCTATCCACAACAGAGAGTGGAAAACCGCACATCGGTATAGGATTAGGTGCGTTCTTGTCCCGGGAGGTCAGGGTCAAATTGAGGGCTTTCGATACCGTGACCGCGTCCTCGAAGAAGAGTTCATAGAAATCACCCACCTGGAAGAAAAGGAGCGCATCGGGATAGCGCTCCTTGTAATCTAAGTAGCGCTGCATCATGGGGGGGAGTTCAGTTTTAACGACGGCGTAACCCATGGGTAAGATAAAACCATGGTGCGTGGTCAGGGTAAATATCCGCCCTCTAAAATCTCCCCCCTCTCAAACGTTCCAACAGAAAGCTCCCCTCCCCGGCCCGCACAGCAAGTGCCGAAGACCTCGAAGCTGAAAAAATCCCGCCCTTAGCGCGCAGATCGGTGCTTTGCGGCATCCCAACTATATGGATAATCGAACGATCGACTCCCGACCCAATGTGCCGGGGCCTACGGGGTTACAGATCCTGGGGGGCCTTAAGTTAGTCCTGGTTGATGACGAACCGGGGGTACTACGAGCATTGACGATGCTGCTCGAGGCCCTTAAGTGCGAGGTCGTCCCTTTCAACACCCCCACGGCGGCTCTGAGCTACCTCATCAGTAAGCCCACAGTGGATCTCATCCTCTCAGATATGCGGATGCCCGAGCTCTCGGGGGCTCAACTGCTCAGGAAGCTCAGGCAGTCTCAAGTAGCTGTTCCGTTCATCCTCATGTCCGGACACGCCACCAACGAGGAGGTCAACGAAGCACGCAGCATCGGTCTAGAAGGCTTCATATCGAAGCCTTTTACACCGACGCAGCTTGCTGACGTGGTGGCACGAACGCTCGCCGGCTCTCCGGGACGAGCCGCGCTTTAGTCCGGGTTGCGCCTAAAACCACCCGTCGCATGTGGGCGGAGAGGACAGCCACGAATGGTTAGAGCGCTGCGTCTCCACGCTCAGCGCCTGCTTTTTAGAGTCACTACCGTTTTCCGTCGAAAAAGCCTTTAACCGCCTAGCGATTTCAATCGCTTACCTGGATGTTCCAGCCCCAGTACCGGCTCGGGAATTTTGCATTACACAGCTATTCCAGCCACAATGCTCCCTATGCCATTCCCAGAGATTCTCGCCCCTGTCGCCGATTGGAATATGCTGCGTGCTGCCGTACACAACGGAGCCGATGCTGTCTACATAGGCATGCCGGGATTTAATGCGCGCGGCCGGGCCCCTACCCTGGCTCTGGACGAGCTACGGGCGATGATTGAGTACGCACACCTGTACGGAGTAAAGGTGTTTCTCGCCTGTAACATCCTTATCTTCGAACGTGAACTCCCTGATGTTATCCGCGCCCTTCAGGACGTAATCCCACTGCACCCTGATGCATTCATCGTTCAAGATATCGGCCTCGCCAAACTGATCCGTTTCATGGCTCCCGACCAAGCGGTACATGCATCGACGCAGATGACGGTAACGAGCGCAGAAGCGATACGACTTACCGAAGACCTTGGCATGAACCGCTACGTGTTAGGCCGGGAGGTTTCGATCTCTCAAATGAAAGAGATCAGACAGCACACCACCAAGGAGCTCGAGGTATTCGTGCATGGCGCGCTGTGCGTTTCATACTCGGGTCAGTGCCTCACCTCGGAGAGTCTCGGAGGTCGATCAGCGAACCGCGGACAGTGCGCGCAGTCGTGCCGCCTCGGGTATGATCTGATCGTTGATGGTGAGAGGCGTGATATGGGAGCCAAGCGCTACCTCGTCTCACCACAAGACCTGTGTGGGCTCGATGACGTGCCGCGTTTGATCGAAGTGGGAATAGAGTCGTTCAAGATAGAAGGTCGCCTGAAATCCCCCGAGTATGTAGCCAGCACTACCCGCTCTTACAAACGCAAGAGCACCGAACCGTTGAGCGGCTCAGAGACCTCTACCTTGCGAAATTCGATGGCACGCATTTACTCCCGCGGTTTCTTCAACGGGTGGTTTGATGGCGTAGATCATCAACGCCTCGTAAATCCACACATCAGTAGTCATCATGGCGTGGCTATCGGCGAGATTCAATCAATCGATCTGAGCGGGATTACCCTGCAAAGCTCGGAGCCGATTGTGGCAGGTGTCGGTCTGGTTTTTCGCGGTACAGAGCGGGGTACTGAGACAGGCGCAACTGTTTTTCAGGCTACCTGTGCCGGTGGACGGTGGCGGGTCTCGTTCAGCCGTGACTTCCCGCTCCAGTCGCTCTCTGCAGGGATGCAGGTGTACATTAACTCCTCGCCTCACCTGGAAGCGGAGATTAGACGGAGCTTCACTGACAAAACACTCCTTAAGCGTATAAGTGTTAATCTTGTCGTCTCCGGCACAGTTGGCGAGCCTCTATCGGTCTCGGCTATTGATGACGACGGGAATGTAGTGTGTGCCTCCTCAGCCTCTGAACTCGCAGTTGCAAAGGCGTCACCACTCACCGAGGAGTCTGTCAGGCTTGAGCTTGGGGCACTCGGTGGAACGATCTTCATCCTCGGTCAGGTTTCCTTTGAAGTTGTGGGGGCTTGTTTTTTGCACACGCGAGAGCTCAAAGCTATCCGGCGCTCGCTCTGCGAGCAGCTTATAACCGCGAGGGTTACTCGCGAGCCGCTCGCGGTGAAGAGCGTAGCTGAGGTATCACAGTGGAGTGCATCTCATTCGAGAACGGCTTCCGATCACAGTGCGCGTCCCAGCCCCACCCTTAACCTACTCGTGCGCGAGCTTGCTCAACTTGACGATCTCGCAGGTCTCGATCTCAACACCATCTACCTCGATTTTGAATTCGGTAAGGAGTATGGAGCTGCGGCCGAGCGTGTTCGGGAGATGGGATACAAGGTCGGAATTGCTACGACCAGGATTCTGAAGCCTGGAGAGCTTGCGCACCTCAAAGTCATACAGCGCATCAAACCTGACGAGGTTTTGGTGCGTAATCTTGGCGCGCTCGAATATCTGCGAGAGAGCGACCTCACCTTGATAGGTGATTTCAGCCTTAACGTCTCTAATTCGCTCTCTGCTGCCTGGTTCCGCACTAAAGGGCTCTCACGCCTGTGCCCGAGCTACGACCTCAACGGCGAGCAGCTCAAGGAGCTCCTTTCAACGTCGGGCGCATCGGATTTCGAAGTGACGCTCCATCATTACATACCGGCATTCCACATGGAGCACTGTGTCTTTGCCGCGTTCTTGAGTAAGGGATCGAGCTATCGCGATTGCGGGCGTCCATGTGAAAAACACCGCGTTGAGTTGCGAGACAGTAGCGGTGCCCTGCATCCGCTCAAGGCTGATGCCGAGTGTCGAAACACGATGTTTAACGGAACACCTCAATCCGCCTTGAAACTTATTCCTGAACTCCTCGAAAGTGGTGTCCGAACATTTCGGGTAGAGGGACTCTTCGAAGATGCGCAGACCCTGCGCTCCAAAGTAGCGGCATACCTCGCACTCCTGCGGGGAGAGACCCATCAACAACAGCTTCTACGCAAGCTCGGTGCCGTCGAACGCTACGGGGTAACTGATGGACAGCTCTATAACATCCGGTCGTATCACGATAGGAAGAAGGCGTTTACATCTCTCGATTCACTCGGCGCTGCCGCAGACCCCGGTTTGGCGTACGTTCAAGCCGTCTCAAATAAGACTTGACTAAGTGGGTCACACTCCTCATTATAAAAAGATGTCGGCCATCCTCTTCTCACTTCATCTCGCGCCCGTCCCCGCTTAGCGGGTTTGCACATTCCTGGCCCCAAGCAATTCCTCTTTAGCTTTTTCCTCGTTCTCATGGAGAACCTCTTATGTATTCCTTTGCAATTCACACCATCACTACTCAGCTTACTCACACCCTGCGCTCTCATTCCGAGAGCTCTTCCTCTAAAAATGCTCGACTGCTGACCCGTGCCGGCTACGTGTCTCAGTGTGCTGCCGGTATTTACACACTGATGCCGCTTGCTATTAGAGTTCTGGGCCGCATCGAGTCGATCGTTCGAGAAGAGATGAATGCCCTGGGAGCGCACGAACTGCTCGTGCCTGGCTTGCAACCGCGTGATATGTGGGACACAACAGGTCGCTGGGACTCTGTCGATGTCCTGTATAAACTAACGTCGAGACACGGCGCTGAGTACTGCTTGGGAGCGACGGCAGAAGAAGGGATCGTAGCTGCATTCGCACAGAGTATTCGTTCTCACAGAGATCTACCGACTGCAGTGTTCCAAATATCGACGAAGTATCGAGATGAGCACCGGGCACGCTCAGGTTTGCTGCGAGGGCGAGACTTCCGCATGAAAGATCTCTACTCACTCCATCTGACCCAGGCACAGTTGGACGAGTACTATGAGGATGTATGCAAGGCGTATGCTCGGATCTTCGAGCGTTGCGGAATAGGAAGCAGAACCGTTCGAACCTTTGCATCAGGGGGTGTCTTTTCGCGATTTTCGGACGAATTCCAGCTCCTGCACGACGCGGGAGAGGATACCGTCTTTGTCACAGAGGACCGTCGCATCGCAATTAACAAGGAGATCGCTGAAGACGCCGAAGCTCTGAGAGTTGTGTTTGGAGGTACGGTGCCACAGCTACTCGAGCATCGCGCGATCGAGGTCGGAAATACGTTCAAACTCGGCTCGCGATTTACCGATGCTTTTGGAATGCGAGCTCACGATGCCAAGGGAGAGTCGACGTCGGTGCTTATGTGTAGCTATGGAATCGGCACAACGAGGCTCCTAGGGGCTGTGGCTGAGGTATACGGCGATGATGATGGCTTGGTATGGACAAAGGAGCTATCGCCTTACGATCTTCACCTTGTTCAGCTCGGCGAGCGACTTCACAGCAACGAAACCCTTGGACGGATAAAAGAGCTGTGTAGAGCGGAGCGATTATCACTGCTGATAGACGACCGTGAAGAGGTTCGGGCGGGAGAGAAATTCGCCGATGCAGATCTGATCGGAATTCCACTCAGAGTCGTAATTGGGGGAAACAAATCAGTGGGAGATCTCCTCGAAGTCAAGCAGCGACGGGATGGTAAGAGCTTTCAGGTTGCCTTAGATGAGCTTGCTCGTCTGGTACTCGAGTGCTGATTACATGGGGTCTTCGCCTCGCGTTCCTAGGTGCACTTCTCCTGGCTGAAGAACGGTATGGTGAGTTGTATGCGGCTATCTTTCGCAGTAAGAGGCAGCGAGCGCAAAGCGGTCGAAAAAGGTTTGGCTAAGGCGATCCCTTTCGAGCCTTCCCCCGTTGGTATGCCGAATCGAGCGAATGACTGTTCGGTGAGTGGCGAGGAGACATCGTCGAATGTTTCGAGCGAAGAGGATCCAGCGATCAAGAATTGGGCGAAATAAGTCTTTGGTACGACTGTCTTTGGAGCGTGGAATGGGTCTGTTACACCAGTGTATCCGGGCTGCAATCCCCGTGTGTCGGCTTTGTAGGGGCCGATGATTTCATCGAACGTGAGAAGCTTGTGCTTCGAACACGGAACTCGCCGAAATTGTTCTTCGTTGACTGAGCATAGAAATACTCCATAGAAACGAGGTTGCGCCGAACCTGGAAGCTGTACCTCGTAGGTTCCAAGGTT
>JBILFA010000215.1:0-2743 GCA_044351795.1 Bdellovibrionota bacterium
AGAGAGGTGGGACCTTCGACTGCTACCGCATCCCCAGCCTTGAGTTCTTGATTTTGTACGGAAATAGAGCCCGTTGCGACATGCAGCCAGCAGGCGCGGTCGGTGGATAGTGAGTATTCGAGCGCTGTATCTGCATCGAGGTTTGTGACGAAGATTGAGGCGTCTTGATGAATCTCAAGAGCGTCCGATGCCGCATCTTCGGGCGCAGCTATCTGACACCAGCGATTTTCCCGTAGCTCTGTCGGAAACGGTTTCTGAGCGTAGCGAGGTTCTCTTCCGATTGACTTTGGGAGAATCCAGATCTGAATCAAATGCACCGGGGTAGTGGGGGATGGGTTGTATTCACTGTGTCTGATGCCGTGACCTGCGCTCATCACCTGCACCTCTCCTGGGCGCAGCACCTCTCGATGTCCTAAGCTGTCCTGATGCTCGAGCTCTCCGGATAAAACAACGGTGACGATCTCCATGTCACGGTGGCCATGCATTCCGAAACCGCTGGAGGGGGCGATGATGTCATCGTTGATAACCCGTAGAGATCGATAGCCCATGTGAGCTCGGTCTACGTACTCTCCGAAGGAAAAGGAGTGGCGGCTCATCAGCCAAGGAAGTTGGGTAGTGCCACGCTCGTGGCCTAATCTCATCATCATAGGAATAACGACTGTTGGTTCACGGCCTAGTTGAATACAATACTCTACGATGTTCATTAGATCCATGACTCTCACTATACTCGGCTTTGTGACGGTGCTTGTCGCCTTCACAACGATGCCTGGACTCTCCTTCGCTCAGTCTCGTGGGGTCGTATTCGTCGACCCCGGAGGAACTCTCGTGTGGAGGTACCTCGATCTGCAAACGGGAGAGGCACGCTTCTTGGCGGATTTCGGTTCGATGGGAGACCATATCGCCATGGGTCGCTGGCTCGGTACTGGAGGGGCTCAACTAGGAGTGGTCTCCAACGATTCCGCAACGAACGAGATCGTGTGGAAGGTGTTGGGTGTTCAGGGGACGCATGTCGAAAGGAAGCTTGGGGCGGCCGGAGATATGGTAGTCGCGGCGGCAGACTTCGATGCTACAGGTATCGACGATCCGACGGTCGTGTCGCGCATGGGTCGGCGTCTCTCATGGACTGTAGCATTCGATCTCTTTCGTGGTGGACGGCGGAAGATGACGTTTATGGTGGGGGTTCACAAGGAATTCCCCTTCTTCGTCGACCTTGATGGAACCGGGCCGTGGCTCGGCACTGTAGGAGTCGACAGAAAGGCGACGACGGTTCGTCTGCTGAACCCTCGTACAGGGCAGCGCAAGCAGGTACGAAGATTACCGGCGCTTCCCGGTAGCTCAACTCCGAAGCCGGTCGCGATCAGCGCCCCCGACGGCTCTCAGCTCCTGGCTATTTCGCGTCGGGAAACGTCATTCACTCAGCTCTCTTTAGTTGACCTCAAGGGACGCTCGGTGACGACCAAGAAGCTACAGGGTCTCGGCGACATCGTAGTCGGTGATTTCCTATCCGATGCTGGCGATGAATATGCTCTCGTCTCGAGCTCGACGGTTTTGGTCGGGAATCCTTTCAGTGGTTCGCAGGTCACGGTCGCCAAGCCTGCGGGGAACCCGATTCTCGTCGATAGCTTTAATGTCAATACGGTCGCGGGAGGCTCTAATGAGACGCCTCCTCGCAGCCCGACGGCAACGCCGCGACCGGCTCCTACCGCAACACATGTTCCAAACGGAACAGAGAGGCCAAGCCCTGCGCCCGCGTCTCTCAACACGGTGTGCGCATCTCGTTCCTCGATAGCCTCAGGGGAGATGCTGATAAAATCGGAGCCTTCGAATCACATACACAACGGCGATCCGCGCACGACGGGATATACGGTAGTATGCGCGAAGCTGTGCCCGAAAAATCAGAGTTACGCGCAGTTTTTTTACTCCGACGGCTCCTTCGCTGGCGCAGTAGCTCGATATGGCACCTTTCGAGGGAACGGCAAGCCGCGTTTATATGGTGCAGTTGGACGAGCGCCGCAGCATTTTGCTTCCGAGATCTCCGAGAAAGCGGCCACGATTGGTGACGGTAAGCTGTATCTGCAGATGAGCGCAGCAACCGACGGAGCGGGGACTGTCTGTAAGGAATTCAATCCGATTGGTCGTAACGGGTCGTTGTACTGATGCCTGGTGACGTTGTCGTTATTCTCCCCAGCAAGCCTCGGTCGGTAGCATAGCTTTTTGGTTAATTAACGCGGTGGGCGTAGGGCCTTTGTATCTATTAATAACTCGCGTGATACCACTCACAGACTATTGCTAAAAGCTTTGTCGGCGACCGGAGGAATTCACATAACTCATAGGCGTACCACATCGAGCAGCTTTGGAGGATTGGTGTTAGTGGCGTGCATGGCAACTATCTCGCGTCGAGCAGAGAGAAGTTGCGTGACTTCAGGCGGAGATCTCCGGATCTGGTGATCTACCCGCCTTGGGTAGATCACCAGACAGCAGGAGTTCGCAGGAAGATCGATAAGTGCCTGGACGTACGAGATAAATAACAATTTTGAAAAGCAGTCGGCGAATGAGATATACTAAGCGAAGTTAGAGTGAAGGGTAGATCAGCGGATCTGCTCAGTACTATGTTATGCGCTAAAGACAATATGAAGATTCTCTCATACATATTACTTTTTGTTCTGTCATTGTCAGCGTTACCGAATATGTCTTTCACTGAATCAAAATTGCCAATTGTGGTGGTAAGTCAACCGGCTGCTGA
>JBILFA010000016.1:0-45328 GCA_044351795.1 Bdellovibrionota bacterium
ATGCGAAGTTTGTGAAGTAGCTTGGTGATAACTGGAAACCAACCTCTATTGCGATGAGCTTTGAGGGTTTCAAAGTTGTTGATTACTGGAACATTCCCTTTTGGTTTTCCAAGCAGCATGTGGATATGAAAACAATCTCGTTCACCCTCTGGATCTTTGTTCTTCTCTAGGATCGTGAACGTGGGAACACTCGCACCTCGTCTATTCCCAACCCTGCGATCCTTATAAAGTTTGGCGAACTCCCTGGCGTAGCTTGATGCGGTGTAGTCATCGTAGCAGGGGTGATTGAAGGTCAGCGTAAGCGCAACCTCAAACTGGTGCTTTGCAAGCTCGTGTTGGAACTCGTAGTAGGTTTCTGCGGTGAAGTCATTTGGGAAGTAGTCGTTTAGCGCAAGGAGCTTTGCCTCGGTGCAATAGAACTGATCTTGGTTGTCATCATCGGTAAGCACGTTAAAAGCTCCTTAAATCGCTTGAGCGACTTCAAAACCCGTATGTATCACTCTTATATAGCTTTCTAAGCTCGTTTGAATATAACATATTGATATTACTAGCTAATCATATGCCTGTCTATGGTTTTGGATAAAATAATCAATGATTTCAATGAAATATGAGATTTTCGTAGCTCTCAACATAAAAGAGACAAATAAGGGCGAGATTGAAATCGCTGTCTATAACTATCTGATATAACGCACTATTATTACATTTCTACTAAGGCTTAGGATCTGAACCCTCAAGTTCTCATCATATTTTCCGATATTACTATCAAAAGATGTTGAGATTTGAGGGGTATGAATGTCGAAACGAAAACAAGCGAAAATGCTTTCAGAGAAGCAGATCAAAACGGTGCTCTCGTATCTGGAAAGCAACTCAAGGAACCCCGAACGAGACAAGGTGATCTTCCTACTCTCACTTCACGGGTTGCGCTGCAAAGAGATCGGATCTCTTACGCTTTCAATGATCACCGATGCTGAGGGTAATCTTTCAACAGTCATCTCGCTTCAAGACATCGCATCGAAGGGAAAATCAGGTGGTGATATTCCTATGAGCAAAAATCTTTCAGATGCTCTGACGACATATCTTCAAATAAGAGGAATGGATCAAGGTTTCGTTGTTCGATCAGAGCGTGGTGAGCGATTAAGCGCAAACGCACTCTCACATTGGTTCAAGCGTCTCTATAGTGCGATAGGTTTTGAAGGAGCATCAGCGCATTCAGGAAGGCGAACCTTTATAACGAATGCTGCACGAAAAATCTCGCTTGTTGGTGGATCGCTAAAAGACGTTATGATGCTTGCCCGTCATTCTAATCTCTCAACCACTTCACTTTACATCGTTGAAGATGAGGAAGCTAAACGTAAGGTAGTGGATCTGATCTTCAAAGGAATGTGATTGATATGACAACCCGAAATAACATGGGTTCGATAACCTCGCTGGTATGATAATTTAGCAATAATGACCGTATTGATTTTCATCATTAAAAAGATTGGGAAAAGGTGAAGCACAGAGATCGAAAACTTCTACTAATAGCAATGAGTGGCGTTCGAGTTAAGGACAAAGAACTCCTTGAGCTAGGAATGACCCTACCTGGATTTGTGGAACGCAGTAAGGTAATCGCCTCCTTGCCGAGCTTGTCTTTGCTAACTGTTGCAGCATACACCCCAGAAAACTGGGACATTTGCTATCGAGAGATTGATGAGCTTGATCTACAAAACGTAGATGCGATTACAAAGGAAGGATTTGATGTAATCGGCATATCAGCTTTCACAGCAAGAATATTGGATGCCTATGCATTGTCAGACAAATTAAGAGAATGTGGTCAGACCGTAGTTCTTGGAGGCTTGCACGTTTCGGTTCTGCCTTTGGAAGCTACACTACATGCAGACGCGATAGTTGTTGGCGAAGCTGAACTCATTTGGGAAACTCTTCTTAAAGATTATGAGCAGAATAAACTGGCAAAAATTTATAGCTCCAAAGACCTAAAGCAGCGTTATCACCTAAGAGACTCAAAGATTCCTCGATATGATTTATTGGATATTGAGAAATACAATCGCATCACTTTGCAAACAACGAGAGGGTGCCCGATAGATTGCACATTCTGTGCCGCATCGAGATTGATCAGTAAATACAAGATCAAACCTATCGAAAAAATTCGTCAAGAATTGGAGACAATAGTAAGTCTTTGGTCGAAACCGTTTATCGAACTCGCGGATGATAACACTTTCTACGATAAGAAATGGGGGCGTGAGTTAGCAAAGCTATTTTCTGAGTTTCAGATACGATGGTTTACCGAAACCGATATTTCTATCGCAGATGATGAATTTTTACTTGAATCGTTGGCAAAGTCGGGATGTGCTCAAGTGCTTGTCGGTCTTGAGTCTTCAACCTCAAAATCGTTGAAGGAACTGGATGCACGAAGTTGGAAGTATAAACAGTATGAAACTTATCTTACTAAGATAGACAAAATTCAATCTTTTGGAATTTCGGTCAATGGATGCTTCATACTTGGCTTTGACTCAGATGATTCAAAAATCTTTGAAGAGACGGCAGAATTCGTTTCTTCAAGTAATCTAGCAGAGGTTCAGATTACGATGCTCACGCCGTTTCCAGGAACTAAGCTCTATCAGGATCTCGACAGTGCAGATAGACTTATTGAGAAAGTGTTTTGGGATAAATGCACACTCTTTGATGCGACCTTTCACCCTAATCTTATGTCGATAGATGAGCTATCTTCAGGGTTTAGATGGTTAATGAAGAAACTTTATTCTGATGAACAGCATCTAAGGAGGAAGCGGAACTTTAAGCGATGTATACGCGCTGCAAAAAGCATTCGGCATGAGCAGGATAGACCTTAGAAGATGGATAAAATAAGAAAGCTATTTCTCTTTAATCTGCGATTGCTTTCGTTCCGCATGACTCGCGAGGACTTTGAGTCATTCAGTTCCTCTCACCTCATTTTCGGACTTTTCTGCACATGGATCGTAGGTATTGGTCGTTGGTGGGATGACCCTGGCGCAAAGTTCATTCAACACCTAGGACTTGGCTCCGTAATCTATATTTTTGTCTTATCTGCAATTATCTGGTTGTTGGTCATGCCCCTAAAACCACGCATGTGGTCATACAAGCATGTGTTGACTTTTGTTTCTCTGACATCATTACCAGCGTTGCTTTACGCCATTCCTGTTGAGCAGTTTCTTTCAATAGATTCTGCAATCAGCATGAATATTTGGTTTCTCGCAATAGTGGCTCTTTGGCGAGTATCGCTTTTCCTATTCTATTTAGGGAGACATGCAGAAATGAATTGGTTCTACCGAATAGTGGTTGGACTGCTGCCTCTTAGTGCAATCGTCTTTTCGCTATTTGCCTTGAATCTGCATCGAGTCGTTTTCAACATCATGGGAGGGCTTCGAGAGGTGGAAAAATCATCTCATGACGGCGAATATGGGATCTTATTCTTACTCACAGCTCTGTCATACCTTGCAATTATTCCCCTTCTCATCTGCTATGTGGGGATTATTATTCACGCTAGAAAATCGAAAGCTATAGAGCCGAAGATTTAACAACTTAACGATGTAAAAACTTTGTAAACATGCTATCTTTCCATGATAAATCTATGGAAAAAGAGCTTATAAATCGTCTTCATAAAAACTTCGAAGATTTTGCCCACAATGAAGACGGTGTTGAGTTCTGGTTTGCACGAGATATTCAACCACTTCTTGCCTACACCGAATGGCGTAATTTCGAACAGGTTATTCAGAAAGCGAAAGTTTCATGTGTAAACTCTGAACAGGCTATTTCCGATCACTTTGTTGACGTCAACAAGGTGATCGGTGCTGGTAAAGGTGCACAGCTTCAGATTGCTGATATTAAACTTACTCGCTACGCTTGTTATCTCATTGCTCAAAACGGAGATCCTAGAAAAGAAGAGATCGCGTTTGCTCAGACCTATTTTGCTATTCAGACAAGGAAACAAGAGCTGATTGAACAACGTCTTAATGAAATTGAAAGATTGTCAGCTCGTGAAAAACTGAGCGCGTCTGAAAAAGAGTTCGCTGGTATCATTTTTGAGCGGGGTGTTGATGAACAAGGATTCGCCCGTATCAAAAGCAAAGGGGATGCCGTTCTCTTTGGAGGCAAAACAACGAAGGAAATGAAGGCAAAACTCAAAGTTCCTGAAAAACGAGCACTCGCTGATTTTTTACCTGCTGTCTCGATTACTGCTAAGACATTTGCAAATCAAATTACTGCACACAAAGTGAAAGAAAGTAATTTACGCGGTGAATCTCCTATTACCTCCGAGCATGAAGCTAGTAATCGTAGAGTAAGACGTGCCCTCACGTCTTCGGGCATATACCCTGAACAACTTCCACCTGCTGAAGACATCAAAAAAGTTGAGAATCGCTTAAAATCAGAGAGCAGAAAATTGCCAAAACAAATTAAACAGCTCAAGAAAAAGCATTAAGCGAGATCGGCTTCATGAAGCGGTTGATCTAAACTTGGTTTCAATACTAAACTGCACTTGTCTAAAGGGGCAGGAAGTGAGCAGACCTTATCAGAGCGAGAATGCAGTAATTTTCTCACTCTGTTCTCGCAAGAGATTGGTTTTTGTAAGTAATTGTGAATATTGAAAAATCAGTTTGCACATTCTTTTCAAAATCCAATATTCGCAAGAGTGTGAAGGTTCAAGTCCTTTCTCCGGTATTCTTGAAGAGATTGCTGTGTCTGTGGGCTAGCCTGCCCCCTTCGTTGTAGCCTTTCGTGCCATGACTGCTATCCCAGCAATGACGCCTCAACAGCGGGAATTATCTGATACCAAAAGGTCGGGCCTTTCTACCTACCGAACCTTGGCTGTCGGAGATGCTTCACTGCTTCATTTCGTGGGTTATGAGCTTGCTCAGTGGCTCTTCGCCAACACTGCGGGCCTAATCGGCTTTGCTGCCAGAAGCTTTGTGTATCCCCTTTTATTCGCCCGTTGCGGCAAGCGGCCGGCGATAGGCCGTGGGGTGCTGCTGCGGATACCACAGCAGATATCGCTTGGCAGCGGCGTTCTCATAGATGACAATGCGGCGCTCGATGTTCGAGGTAGTGAGGGGAGTATCGAAGTAGGAGATCGAGTAAGTATCGGGCGGCTTACGACCATAGCTGCGAAGCACGGAACGATTGTCCTGGGGCCGGGATGTAATATCGGCTCGTACTGTCGAATCGCCACTAACTCTCGCATCGAGATCGGTGAAAGTGCGCTCATCGGTGCCTATTGCTACATAGGGCCGGGCAACCATACGGAAGGCACCTCCGAGCAGCCGCTCATCACCCGGCCGATGGATATCAAGGGTGGAGTTGCGATTGGGGAACATGCTTGGCTCGGCACTCGAGTCACGGTCCTCGACGGCGTCCGCATAGGAAAGCGCGCCATTATCGGTGCACATTCACTCGTGAAAGATGATATACCTGATGATGCCGTTGCGGTTGGAGTTCCAGCGAAGGTGATTCGCATCCGTTTTTCTCAGGATGGGCACTCAGAGTGCTCTGATTGATAGTAAAATCGATTGGGGGTTTGTAGCTGATTCGAGGGTTTAGTAGCTTGTCGTACTCGTGCTGCGGATGAAGAAAGGAGGAGATTATGACATCAAAGACGACCACCGAGACGGGCACCTTTACTGTCTCTCCAGTTCCGGGCAATACGACAATCGGAGTGAGTCCCCTCGGCGTAAATGACTGGAGCACGACGCTTTATGCTCCTGCAGTTCTCAGATCCTTCAATGCCCCTGCGGATCCGGAAAACCCGGCCCGAAGCTCCGCCGCTTGCGAGGGTTTGGAGTCCGTAGAAGGTCTTCCTTTGACGGGTGAGAAAGAGGATCGGGTTACAGAGAAAGAGAAAGCTTTACAGGAATCTTCCAGACCGATGCCCGATCCAGATGCGAGCAGCGGTGAAGGTGTTCTCCCGCATCGCTTTGCCTCTTTAGTAGACAGAGCTTATAGCGGAGACGGCTTTTTCGGGGATAATGAGGAGTTCTGGTCTTAGCGGAGACCGCAACGATATCGGCGAGAGTGCATCCAGAGTGGACGCAGCTACTGTCGTATTCCCATTCGACCTCTGATTTCTTGCGGTTGATTCTCGAACTTTTTTAGACCTTCCTGTGCTAAGGTCTCATGGATGGACCCCGCTTCTTCCGGAAACGACCATTTGTCTCCCCATTATACCTCCCTCACTTTGTGGGAAGATGTACTGCTAGATCTTCTATCCATTCCGTCAGAAACAGGGAACGAACAAGCAGTGGCCGAAGCTCTCGAGACCCAGCTACACCGCCACTTCCCAGACTCTCACGTGTGGCGACAGCCGATTTCCGAGGATCGCTGGAATGTGATCATGGAAAAGGGAGCCCCACTGCTCACCCTTACGACCCACATGGATGTCGTGCCTGGGGGTCCGGCCCCCGCATGGACGACTGAAAAGCTGATTGGGCGCGGGGCCTGCGATGCGAAAGGGCAAATCATAGCCCAACTGTGGGGACTTCACATGGCGATTGCTCGAGGCGTCTCTGATTACCGCTGCGCGTTCGTTGTAGGCGAGGAAACAGATGCAGTAGGCGCACGGACTTTGCTGGAACTGCCGTCCACCCCTTATGTCTTGAACGGAGAACCCACGGACAACCGTTTTGCCAAGCACTCGTGGGGTACCACGGATCTCGAGATCTCGATGGAGGGCGTGAGCGCTCATTCCTCTCTCGGAACCAAGGATTCAGCCATTCACAAATTAATCGCGGAGCTCAACCGGTTGCTTGCGAATCAACCCGACGGTATCAGTTTTAATGTCGGGGTCATTCGCGGCGGGCTCGCCGCCAATGTTCAGGCGCCCTCTGCCTCGTGCGATGTGTGTGTGCGCATACGAGACTCATCGGAGAGTCTGGAGAAGCATCTCCGCGAAGCCCTTACGGAAGCACGCTGGGCTTTTAAGTCGCCCCTCACCTGCGGCATCGAGCTCTATGTTCCTGAGCGATTCAGCGCTGGCGCTATCGAAGTGAAATTCGCATCCGATTGCAGTATTTACGTCAAAGGCTACGAGCATGTCATGCTTTTTGGCCCCGGCAGCATCAAAGATGCACACACGGACCACGAAAGCCTCTCTCGAGCAGAGCTTCGAGATGCCGCTGGGCACATTTGCGAGCTCGTGTGCTCGTTGCAAAAGTAGACCACATTTGAATCTTACCAGTAGATGAGGTAGGGAGATGGGTGTGGAGGCGTTCGAGCCTACCCTAGTCGTTACAGAATGTGAGCAAACCCCATGGCGCAGATTTCTTATTCCATCGGCGATCTTCCTCAAACGCCCAACGCAAAGATAGCCATTATAATGTCCAAATGGTATCGCGAGCTCTCGGAGTCAATGGTTCGCAGATGTACTCCCATTCTAGAGCAGGCCGGTTGCGCACCTGTGGATGTGCATGTGGTTCCAGGGTGTTTGGAAATTCCACTTGCGGCGAGACGTCTCCACCAGTCAAAGCCGGACATCGAAGCGCTGATAGTGTTTGGAATTATCGTGAAGGGGGATACCTATCATTTTGATATGGTAAAGAATCTCACGATGAGTGGAATAGAGCGCGTACTATTTGAGCGAGACGTTCCCATCATAAACGAGATTCTGCCCGTCGATAAGCTCGAGCACGCCCAAGCGCGCTGCGCGGACGATGATAGAAATAAAGGTATCGAAGCGGCGCTTGCCGCGATTGAGATAATAGATTGGCGTCGGCGTAACCCTGTTTAGCTCCTTATGTGCGTTCGCGGATCAGTTGAGCGCGTTCCGGTTCAATGTGGAGCTGTTTTCGCAGGTTTTCAAGGATACTATCTTCTGCCTGAGTAATGCGGTCGTCGGCGCGAGCAACAAGGAGGGCCAACCGCAAAAGCTGCTCCTTCTGGTCGTCGTTGAGGCTCGAGGCTACTAGGCTTATCTTAGGTACGATGTTTTCGGGCTGCTTCCTATTCTCGAGGGTCGACGAAAAAACTTCCTGTGCCGCGTGCTCAGACAATGCAAGTTCGTTTCGTAGAATGGAGATAATTTCGTGGATTTCGTTCTCTTGAAGCGAGCGGTCACTGAATGACATGTCGACCAGAAGCGCGGTGAATACCGCTGAAAGCTCGCGGCTAATCAAGTTGCCGTGTCGATCGACCAGAAGGCTTACAGGGGGCTCCTTCGGACCGCCTGTAAAAAAAGCTTGTAGAGTCGCAAGTAGAGGTTGTGTCATAAGTCCCCAAATATGCTGGAACAATTAATTGATTGCATCGTACTACGCACTGTTCCGACACGAAAGCACGAGACAGTGAGATGTGTGTTTCACCTATAAAGTGCGGCGAGAACTCATGCTCATATGATCCTGATACGACATCTCTAATGGTTGATAACTTAAAAGTCAGCGGTAGCGCCCTCGTATAAAAGACTCCAAAAGATGCGGCTCGCCAAGATTACCAGAGAGATGTATCCGTCCTCGGTCCGCACAGTGTGGATGGCGCTCGGCTTATTGTCGTTATCTGTGTCGTTGGCAGAGGCAGCGCCAATCAAGCTGGTCCGACCGGGCAGAGAGATTGCAGTCGCACCGGTACGGCTCGAATCGCTCGGGACACTCCAGAGGCAGGCTGCTACTAAGGCGGAGGTGCGCTTGCCTAGTACACTCGGATTGCAATCCAGTGGCCGCCGAGAGGACATCACGGTCGTCGGCTTTTCGGGTAGATTCGTCAGACAGTCATCCTCGCTCGTCCCAGCAGACGAGGCTGCGATTGCCAAGGCGTGCGATGAAATCCTGGCCGAGAACGGCGACAAACAGCTGCGCTGTGAGCCGAACGTGATCTTCACTGTCATGGGAGTTCCCAACGACTCGCGCTACGAAAGCCTGTACGGATTAAAGAAGATGAGGCTCCCGCTGGCATGGGATATCACTACCGGGAGCCGGTCTGTGATTGTTGCAGTCGTCGATTCAGGAATTGACTACACTCATGACGATCTCCAGAACAATATCGTTGTCAATACGAGAGAGATCCCGGGTAACGGCATCGATGATGATGGCAACGGGTACATCGACGACGTTCGAGGATACGATTTCGTTGATCAGGATGCCGATCCCATGGATATAAACGGTCACGGCACCCACTGTGCCGGAGTGATCGGAGCCCAAGGGAACAACGGGCTCGGTGTAGTTGGAGTAAATTGGAACGTAGGACTGCTACCTGTGCGAGTCTTGACGAATGAAGGATCGGGGAGCTTGTCGGATGTCTCTGCCGGCATCGTGTATGCTGTTAACCGCGGCGCGTCGGTAATCAATCTATCACTCGGGTCACCTGATTTCAGTCAAATACTCGAGGACGCAATTCAGTACGCGCAAGACAATGACGTATTGATTGTGGCGGCCGCGGGCAATGATGGATCCGATAACGACAAGACTCCGGTCTATCCAGCGAGCTCCACCAAAAGCAACGTGATAACGGTGGCCGCCAGTACTCCAGGAGATATTTTAGCATACTTCTCCAACTACGGAGTGGATTCCGTTGACGTTGCGGCCCCGGGTGACGGTATCGTTAGTACGATACCGAACAACTCATACACACCCTTCGATGGAACCTCGATGGCGGCCCCTCATGTCGCAGGTCTAGCAGCGCTTCTCAAATCACTGGACACAAGGCGCTCGAGCTCAGATATTCGCAATGTAATACTCGGCACAGTCGTCCTTCGGGCCGGTATGCGAGAAAAGATATCTACGGGTGGACGGGTCGACGCGCTGGCCGCAGTACAAGCTCTGTCGCAGCAACCAGCGCCGACTGCAACTCCTACGCCTCCATTGAACGAGCCGCAGGTCACGCCGACGCCTCGCCCTTCCGGTGGTCTAGAGCCTAAGCCGACCCCGATTGCCGGAGGAGATACACCCCTCGAGGTGGCGCGGCTGACTCTTCGAGCAGTGGTGAAGGCGAAGGCCGCTATTATGTTTGGAAACGCCTACAGCGCTCAAGATGTCGGACTTGGGGGGAAAGCCATATCGCTAGGCTGCTCCGGCAAGCGCGTTGGTGACGTCACCACTTTCAACGATGGATCCTATCTTTTCAGGATAAAGCGAACGAGCCGGGCACAGCGGTGTGCATGCTCGACCTCCAATGGGGTGAGCTCGCCCACAGTTCGGATTCGTAAGCGATAACGAGCGAAGCCTTACCGCTAACAGACAAAGTCAATCGGAGTAGTGCATGAAGCCTCATACGTATCTATGTTATTGTCTGCCTTACTCCTGCATGCCGTTTTTCGGTTTTCGTCTCAGAGTCTTCGTCTGTGAGCGAAACGTTTTCCCTAGGAGACGAGCATGTTTACTTGCTCGTGGGGTACGTGTCTTGATGCGAACGGCCTTGGGCTTCAGAGCAGCTCGAATGAGCTTCATCAGCTTCTCTACTGCAGCTGCCCTATTGAGCCCTTGCGAGCGGTGTCGTTGAGACGTAATTACGATGTGGCCTTCTGGATTGCAGCTATGCAGTATGTCTGGCTCGCGCGCCAGGATGGATTTTTCTTTCCATGACAACACGCGTGACTTCCAAAAGTCGAACACAAGACGCACCTTTGTCTCGACCTTGTTTACATTCTGCCCCCCAGGACCGCCAGCCCGGGCAGTCTCAAAGACGAGCTCGCTTTCGGGGATCTCCGGGATGATTTTTTCCGTGCTGGGGTGCGACTTGGAAGGAGGCACGACCTCTCCTCAAGAACGCCCGAGGCAGTTTCGGAACATCTCCTCGGCGAGGATCTTTTGTCTCGAGTGTTCAACCATCGGAGCTGGATAGTTGCTGGGACGAAAGAGGTCTTCCTCGAAGAGAGTGTGGAGAGTCTTCTTAGCGACGCTCGCCAGTTCCGGCACCCACTTCTTGATGTAATCACAATCGGGATCGAAGCGCTTTTGCTGAAGCCATGGATTGAAGATTCGAAAGTACGGTTGGGCGTCGCATCCGGTGGAGGCTGCCCATTGCCAGCTTCCGTTGTTGACGCAGGGGTCGTAATCCGTTAGGTGGCGCGCGAAAAACTCCTCACCTCGCTGCCAATTTATGTGCAGATCCTTGACCAGAAATGAGGCGACGATCATACGCACACGGTTGTGCATAAATCCGGTCGTAACCAACTCACGCATGCCCGCGTCTACGATCGGAAAGCCCGTCCTGCCCGAGCACCACCTGTCGTAATCCTCTTCGCTCTTGTTCCAGCGAATCTTGTCGTAGACGCGATGGAACGCGTGACCGAAAACATGCGGAAAATGCCGGGCGATATGGGTGAAAAAATCCCGCCAGTAGATCTCCCGAATCAACGAGTGAGCGAGTCCAAGGGAGGCGGCGATGGCGTGGTATACTTCACGAACAGATACCGTTCCGAACTTATTGTGCGGCGCAAGGATGGTAGTGCCGCGTAGCGCAGGGATGTTTCTCTCTTCTTCGTATTTTTTGAACGAGCCGATCGATTCCAGAATCGCAAGCCCGTGAGTCCGACCACCGAGGCTCAATCTTTGCGGAGCGGATACGCTGGGTCGGAAGTCACGAGGAGAAACGGTTGTATCGTATGAAAGAGAAGCAAACGTACCTTGACTGCTGTGAGGCTTCGGTACGTCGAGCCTTGATGCTTTTTTGAAAAACGGAGTGAAGACGGTGTACGGTTTTCCGTCGTCTTTTCCGAAATTCTCCGGATCCACCAGTACCAGATCTGTTTGAGCATGGAACGCTACGCTCTTACTCGCGCAGAGATCTGCAAGCGCTTTATCTCGAGTTTGACTGAAAGGAGTGTAGTCCTTGTTCACAAAAACGGCCTGAATGCCGAGCTTGGTGATGAGATCCGAAACAATCGTTTTGGAATCGCCGTGAAGAAAGAGCAGTTTCCCGCCCTTTGACGAGATATCTTTTTCTAGTTCCTCGAGGCTTTCAATCATGAACGCGAGTCCGTTGACAGACCGATAGCGGTGCTCTCGTACCTGCGCATCGTTGAAGATAAAACAGGCCACGACTTCTCTCGAAGACGTGAGTGCAGCGTTCAAGGCGGTGTTGTCGGCTGTGCGGAGGTCCCGACGAAAGATGTGCAGTGATCGTTGGTAGGTTGCCATCCGGCTTAAAGCTCCTCGATATTTTTCAAATACTGTGCGGCCTGGCGTTCAATCGCCTCTTTGTCTTGATTAGATAGTTTGTCCAGCGTGCGGTACGCCATACCTATCCTTGGATTTTTTTCTAGCTTTGCGCGGTGCTTGATGAAGAAGTTCCAGTAGAGGCTATTAAAGGGGCAGGCTCTATCCCCTGTTCGAGCTTTTTGGTCGTAGTGGCACCCCGAGCAGTAATTGGACATCTTGTTGATGTAGTTTCCACTCGAAATGTACGGTTTTGTGCCGACGATGCCGCCGTCCGCAAACTGGCTCATCCCGCGTGTGTTAGGGAGCTGTACCCAGTCGAGGGCGTCGGCATAGATTCCAAGGTACCACTCGTCGATCTGGTCGGGGTCGATACCGGCCAAAAGGGTGAAGTTCCCTGTGACCATCAGGCGCTGAATGTGGTGGGCGTAGGCATCTTCGAGTGATTGGCTGACGGCGTGCTTGACGCAGTTCATGTTGGTGCGAGCATCCCAGAAATAATGGGGGAGGGCGCGCGTGTGCTCGAAGAAGTTGAGCTCTTTGTATCTCGGCATGTGCGCCCAGTAGATCCCGCGCATGAACTCGCGCCATCCGGCGATCTGGCGCACGAAGCCTTCGATCTGAGCAATTGTTATCTCTTCCGGCCGCTTGTGCCACTCCTCTATGGAACGCTCAATCACTTCGGACGGCGAGATGAGCTTCACGTTCATACTGAACGAGAGTCGCGAATGAAACAAAAAGCGATGGTCTGTATGCATCGCGTCTTGATAGGTACCGAAGTGGTGAAGGCAGTGATCGCAGAAATACTCCAGGGTCGTAAGTGCTTCGTGACGCGTCACGGGCCATGAAAAGTGTCCGGGGGATAGAGTACCGATAGAGGGGATCTCCAGCCTCTCGAGCAGATCGACGATCTCGCTTACGTTCCGATCGAATGTGATCGGAGCGGGAGGGGTGATAGTCTTGGGAAGGCGGTTGCGATTCTCGGCGTCGTAATTCCATTTGCCGCCGATCGGCTCGGCGTTGTCGAGCAGGATGTTGTACCGTTTGCGAACTTCCCGGTAGAAGTTCTCCATGATGTAACGTTTGCGATTTGGGAACAATCGCGGCAGATACTCTCGCTCCGTGAGGAAGTGCTCAGTATCGACTACACTCGTTGGAACGGGCAGCCGCAGAGACATGTTGCTCAAGGCACGATCGACTCTGTATTCGTCGGGAAGTTGGTATTCAAATGCGCTGTACGAGCCTGCATTGAGCACCTGCTCGATGTTGGCTGCCAAGGAGTGAAGATTGCGTTTGTCGTCGAGCTTTACATACTCCACGTGGAAGCCTTTGCTCTCCAGCTCAGAGGCGAACTCGCGCATGGCGGCGAAGAAGGCGACGATCTTTTGGATGTGGTGCTTGGCGTAGGTGGCTTCCTCCTTGACCTCCATGATGAGGTACACTGCCTCACTTGAAGGTCTCTCAAACCACGAGTGACGGATGTTGAGTTGATCGCCGAGTATCAAACGGAGGATGGGCTTAGCTTTCATGACGCTCCTGTTCGCGTGTTTCTCCGGCACCGCTCACTGCAATACACCACCTGCTCCCAGGTGCGCCGCCAGCGCTTGCGCCAGGAAAACGGCCTCTCGCAGACTGGGCAGATCTTCATAGGGAGATTGGATTTAAAGCCCAGTAAGGGGCTGGAAAGCGTGCGTTTAGCCACGATAGTACTTCATGTTCGGTTTTATTGTGTTTATACTATATTGTTGACATGGCGGTATAGTAAATACATCACGCTGCCTTGTAAGCTTTAGAAAGTATTTGCAGGGGCCGCCGTTGGCTTCTGTCATTATGAATGCTCGCACTCCTCTGCTCGAACTGACCCCTGCCGGCCTCTACTGTCGAGATGCCGATGTATATCTTGATCCTTGGCGGGGGGTGTCTCGCGCGCTCATCACCCATGCTCATGCAGACCATGCTCGACCAGGGAGCAGTCATTATCTTACCCACCGCACGAGTGTTCCACTCCTTCACACTCGTTTGAGTACGCTCCCCGGACAGGTAGAGGGGGTAGGCTACGGTGAGATTCTCACCATTAACGGAATCTCCTTCTCATTTCATCCGGCGGGACATGTGCCGGGCTCGGCGCAGATCTTGGTGGAGCGCGATGGCGAGCGGTGGGTTTTTAGTGGCGATTACAAGTTGGAGTCAGATGGGGTTAGTCAGCCCTTTGAGCCGGTACGGTGTGATGTATTTATCTCGGAGTGTACCTTTGGATTACCTGTGTTTCGTTGGCAACCGCAAGAGCAGGTGTTCGCCGATCTTCACTATTGGTGGCGACGGAATCGTGACAAAGGCGTCAGCTCGATTCTGAGCGCGTACTCACTCGGGAAAGCGCAACGGGTGCTCAAGCATCTCGATCTCTCGATCGGTCCTGTGTTCGTGCATCCTGCAGTGTGGAACATCAGTGAAGTGCTGGGAATGATACGCCCCGGAACTCAGTGTGCGAATATGGAGACAAAAGCGGAAGGTGCTCTGGTGGTGGCTCCACCGGCCGTCATAGGCTCGTCGTGGTTACGGCGGTTTGGCCAGCATGAAGTTGGGGTCGTATCAGGCTGGATGGCGATTCGAGGAATTCGTCGCCGGCGCGCTGTAGAAAAAGGCTTTGTGCTCTCTGATCATGCTGATTTCCAGGGCCTCAACGAAGCTGTTCGAGCAACTGGTGCCGAGCGAGTGCTTCTAACTCACGGCTACACGGCGCAGTTTGCGCGCTGGCTCTCCTCCCTCGGTATCGATGCCGATGAACTGAAAACCGATTACGGTGTGGCCCGCGAAGAGGGCGAATGAAGAGCTTCGTAGAGCTGTACCACGCACTTGGAGAGACGACGAAGACGTCGGAAAAAGTAGATCTGATCGTGCGATACCTCTCTGTTGCACACGAGCAGGATGTGGGCTGGGCTATTCACATCCTGCGCGGCGGAAAACTTGAACGCGCAGTAAGTTCGCGCGAAATACGAGAGTGGGCTTCGGAATGTGCCGGTATTCCGCTGTGGCTGTTCGAAGAGTCGTACCATGTCGTGGGTGACCTCGCCGAGACGTCTGCCCTTGTTGTCACATCCGGTGCTGCTTTGGATAGCGAAGGGCGCGAGCAAGATTCGCTTCGTCAGTGGATAGATCTCTTGCGATCGATCAAAGGTGCGTCTGTAGAAGAGCGCAAAGGCGCGACTCACGCCATGTGGAAGCGCTTGAGCGTGGCTGAATGCCTCGTTTTTACCAAACTCATGACGGGGGGGCTGCGAATCGGTGTGTCTCGCGGGATTGTGGGAAAAGCGCTGGCCCTCGTCGTAGGCGAGGATGAGGGGATCGTAGCGCATAGATTGCTCGGGATGAAGGATCCTGACACCTTCTCGCTCTCCGCACTGGCCGGCACAGGAGCGGCACAGAGCGAAGGAAAAGTAGCGCTGACTCCCTATCCCTTTTTTCTAGCCTATCCCCTGGAAGCGGAGCTCGAAGGGTTAGACGACCCTCGCGACTGGTATGCTGAATGGAAATGGGATGGCATTCGCGCCCAGATCGTAGTGCGAGGTGGACAGATAGCGGTCTGGTCGCGGGGCGAAGAGTTGGTCACTGAGAGTTTCCCAGAGTTGAACGCGCTCGTTGATGCGATCCCCGATGGTACTGTACTTGATGGTGAATTAGTCGCGTGGGAGGGTGATCACCCCGCACCCTTTGGGCGTCTTCAGCAACGCCTCAATAGACGCAGAGTGTCCTCGAAACTCGTGTCGGAGATACCGGTTGCTTTCATTGCCTACGATCTATTGGAATTGGACGGGTCCGATCTTCGTGGATGCTCGATGGAGGTGCGGCGTACGCGACTAAGCGAGATCGTGAGCGGCTGCTCTCTCGATCGATCTCCCATACATTTGTCTCCCCTCATTGAATTCTCCTCATGGTCTGAGCTTAACGAGTGGCATGCTCTCTCTCGCGCGCGGTCAGCAGAGGGAGTGATGCTCAAGCGCCGTAGTTCCAGCTATGGAGTGGGCAGGAGGCGCGGAGAGTGGTGGAAATGGAAGGTCGACCCGTTCACGATCGACGGGGTGTTGATGTATGCCCAGAAAGGACACGGCCGCAGAGCGGATCTTTACACCGACTACACCTTCGGAGTGTGGCATGGGGACACGCTAGTGTCGTTTGCCAAGGCGTATTCAGGATTAACCGATGCCGAGATTCGTCAGGTCGATGCATTCGTAAAAAGCCACACACGAGATAAGTTCGGTCCGGTCCGTACTGTTGAGCAGAGCCTGGTCTTTGAAATCGCTTTCGAGGGGATTCAAGCCTCTCCCCGCCACAAATCCGGCATCGCCGTTCGTTTTCCCCGTATCTCTCGTTGGCGCAAAGATAAACCGGCATCAGAGGCCGATACCCTTGACATGCTCAAGGCATTGGCAGGCAGGCCCGGTAGAGACTCAGACTAGAGCAATATCGGTGCATGCTTTCACTTAAAAGTCGCAAGCGCCGCTTTTCTTCTTGAAACCGAATAGAGGGACAGCTACAACCGTAGAGGGTTTTGGTTTTTTGGTACAGTGTTTTGCTGTGCCTATCGAAAGATTCAGGACGTTCCTGGGTCCTCCATGCATATTCGAAACTTGTTCAGGTGAAATGAACAAGCGATTGCAAGGAGTTAGCTCTTTTTCATCACACTTTTTTCTCCGTAAAGGAGAAGGAGGGCACATGAGGGCACTTCCGGCGGAAAGCTATGCTCAGTCGGTGTTAGAGCTGCTTGCCTCGAATCGGGTGGTCATCGTCGAAGGACCACCTGGATGCGGGAAGACGACAGTTCTCCCAGAGCACGTCATGGCGACAGGATTGGATGTCGGATGCACCCAACCGCGCCGACTCGCGGCTCGTTGTGCAGCAGAGCGCGTGGCGAATGTTCGGGGTGAGCGGCTTGGTTACAAAGTTGGATACCAGACTGCCTATGAAAGGGCATTCAGTTCCGATACCAGGCTCCGCTTCATGACCGACGGGTTAGCACTCCTGTTCAGCCTCATCAAAGCACAGAACTGGGATGTTCTGTTCATAGATGAAGTTCATGAGTGGGGGATCCCGGTAGAGACCCTCGTGGCTTGGGCTCGCCGAGAGCTGCGACGTAAGTCGAAGCTCAAATTGGTAATCATGTCCGCCACAATGGAGAGTGAGCGCTTAGCTCACTTCTTCGCACTGGATGGACGTGTTGCTCCGATCGTGGCCATTCCTGGACAGATGTATCCGGTGGAGGAGGAACCTCCGCTTGCTACAGCCGAGAACGATGTTGTGCGTTTGTTGAGCGAAGGGCGTCAAGGAATCTTGATCTTCGAACCGGGCAAAAAAGAGATCCGAGACCGAATCAAGGCCTTACGCCAACGCGGCGTAGACGCAGAGATCTTTTCGCTGCATGCGGATCTGTCGCTCGACGCTCAGGCGCGATGCTTTCAGATCTACATGCGTCCAAAGATCGTTGTGTGTACAGATGTGGCGCAGACCTCGGTCACGGTCCCGGGCATCGATGCTGTCATCGACTCGGGCCTCAGACGGATCTCGAAGATCCATGAGGGGATCGAGGGGCTTTTCACGGGTGTTATCTCGTGGGCGGATCGACGTCAGCGCAAAGGACGCGCTGGCCGAGTGATGCCCGGTGTGTATATCGATCGCTTACCCAATGGGACCAAGCGGTCGGAATACACCGAGCCCGAGATCTATCGGACGAAGCTTTCGGGAACCATTTTGCGTATCAAGGCTGATACGCAGATGGACATTACTGATCTGACGTTCTTTCATCCTCCCAAGCCGGAGGATGTAAAGCTCGGATGTCAGGAGCTCCGTGAGCTTGGCTGCTTCAATGAAGCAAACCAGACGAGCGGGCTCGGGTACAAAGTCTCGAGGCTTGCGATGGTTGAGCCGCGTCTAGCGCGCATAATCATCGAGGGCAACGACCTCGGTATTCGAGAAGATGCTGTCACGATGGCAGCGATCCTCGAGGCTGGGGGGATTACCCAAAGAGGTGATCCGCGGTGGCGACCGCTGGTCACAGAGGCGAAATCGGACCTCATAGCTCAACTGGAGCTCTGGGAGAAAGTTGTGCCTCTCCTCGATGCGGGACAAGAGGCGGACCTTCCGTCTCTTGGCATCAACCTCAAGAGCCTCTTCAAGGCCCGCGAGGTTCGAAGCAAGTTGCTTCGAGTTATCGCTCCTGAGCGAGAACGTCGCTTGATCTCGTCCCGGAGGGAAGCGCAGGAACTCGCCATTCTTGCCGGCTTCAAGGGTCTACTCTTCGTTCGTAAGGGCGATGGATGGACTGATGGACAAGGGCGACTGAGGGTTCTGTCTTCGGACTCGGTGGTTTCTCCCGAGGCGCAATTCCTCCTAGGGATCCCTTGGGATCTCGACGTAGGGGATGATCATCCTGGCGAACGTACGTTACTCCTCATTCGCATGGCGACGGAGGTAGGTATCGAGTTCGTTTCGGGTGCCCTGCGTAAACTAGGACGAAGGCGCAAGAAACGGCGGAAGGGAAGTCGCGGTGCTTCCTTCACCCGGCCTCCTCACCCACGGGATCACTTCCGAGGGCGAGGGCACTAAAAAAAGGTTGTTGTAACCCACCTTCTTGGAGCCACAAGCCTACAAAGCTTGTGGCTCCTTTTCTTTTTCTGTCGCGATCGGGTATCCATATAGCCACGAAAAACGCAGATCATACGGATATCGGGATGTTACAGTTAAACAGTTTAGAGAAGCATTTTGGAGAGCGGGCTCTCTTTTCGGACGCCACCCTTACTGTCTCTCCAGGGGAGCGAGTTGCTCTTTTCGGCCGGAACGGCTCTGGTAAATCTACCTTGCTGAAGATTATCGCGGGCGAGGAAAGCCCGGATCGAGGGGAGGTCAGCACACCCCGCGGGTACCGTATCGGCTACCTCAAGCAGCACATCTCGTTCTCTGCGCCCACAGTTATAGAGGAAGCATGTACCGCCCTCTCGGATGCGGATAGCGAGCGTTACAAAGCAGAGATAATTCTGGAGGGTCTCGGGTTCACGCCTACAGAGTTAGAGCTTTCTCCCAGCGCTCTCTCCGGTGGATTTCAGATCCGCATCAATCTTGCCAAGCTCATCCTGTCAGAACCTAATCTCCTGCTCTTGGACGAGCCGACAAACTACCTCGATATCGTGTCTATGCGCTGGCTGGAGCGGTATCTTCGCGCGTGGCCCGGCGAGATGATCGTCATCTCTCATGATCGAGCTTTTTGCGATTTCGTGAGTTCCCACAGCGCGCTTATCTATCGCTCCGGTATCCGTAAACTCGAAGGAAACTCCGACAAGCTCTTTGCGCGCATCTCCGAGGACGAGGAGATCTACGAGAAGACGCGCCAGAGTCGTGAGAAAGAGATCAAGCGCATGGAATCGTTCATCAACCGCTTCCGCGCTCAGGCGAGTAAGGCCAGCGTAGTGCAATCGCGCGTCAAGGCTCTGGAGAAGATAGAGCGACTCAATGAGCTTTCCGATGACGCAACGCTCGACTTTTCCTTCGTGTACTCGGATTTTCCGGGACGGTTTCCTTTGGAGATAAAAGACATTTCGTTTGGTTTCCCCGGGATGGATCGCCCGTTGGTAGATAACCTGACCATCGCTGTTGGAAAGATGGATCGCATCGCAGTTATAGGAAAAAACGGCCGGGGTAAGTCGACTCTCTTGAAGCTCCTAAGCGGAGATTTGCAGCCTCTTCAGGGCGAGATAGTCGTCAGTCCCAATACGCGGGCATCATTTTTTGCTCAAACCAACACGACTACGCTGGATCTTGCCAGTACGATTGAAACCGAGATTCAACTGACGAATCCTAAACTGTCGAGAACGGCAGTTCGCGCTATTTGCGGCTGCATGATGTTCGAAGGTGACGATGCTCTCAAGAAGATAAGTGTTCTCTCCGGAGGAGAGCGCAGCCGTGTGGTGCTCGGTAAGATACTCGCAACGCCCTCTAATATGTTGTTGCTCGACGAGCCGACCAACCATCTCGATGTCGAGTCCGTCGACGCCTTGACCGATGCGCTGGAACGATTCGACGGGGCTGTTTTTATCGTTACCCACAGTGAAGAGATTTTACGACGGTTGGCGACGCGCCTGATCGTATTTCAAGGAGAAGCTCCATTCGTCTTTGAAGGCACCTATGATGACTTCCTCGAGCGTGTTGGCTGGGAAGAAGAGCAAGGGGCCGACCCGAGCGCTTCGGTGCGTAAGAACAAAAAAAACAAGGGTGGGCAAAAAGATAACAAGCGGGAGAAGGCTGAGCTTTTACAAGAGCGGTCACGATTGCTCACTCCCCTCAAGAAGGAGATAGAGCGGAGTGAGCAGCGAATCAGCGCTCTGGAACAGCAGATATCGGGCTCCTCAACGCGCTTGGCAGAGGCATCGGAAAAGGGTGATGCAGCAGCTATCAGAGCCGTTACGCACGAACTCGCTACATACAAGCGGGAGCTTGATGGTGTTATGGCGTCGTGGGAGTCTGCCAGCGAGAAAGCGACCTTGATCGAGAAGGAGTTCGAGGAAAAGCTCGATGGTTAGTGCGACAACCGGAAACGTTTTTCACCTATCAAGGCTGCCCGCCGCACTACGGCTGTTCGTTTTCGCCGCCACTTGCGGCGAAAACACCATAGAAACCACTAGTCCCTCGACCGCAAGGCCGCTGCCGACAGGTGAAAAATTTAGGGTCAAGGTACTAGTGGCTTGTCACAATAAGCTGAGGAAAGATACATCTATGAGTTGTTTCGCTCTGAGAGATGAAAAGATCGATAGCCGACCGAAGCGGTGGCGACCTGCGGTGTTTCTACTAGGCTATGTAACCGTTTCTCTGCAGGCCTGCCTGGGAAACGTGTGGCTGGGAACGAGCGACGGCGCGTCACCGGTCTCATACCAGCTCTATCTTAGTCGAGTGCGGAATTCTCGTGTGCAGTTCGAGCAGTATAGGAGTGTGCCGGGCGGGGTTTTTGTCGAATGTGGATCGGTTGTGCAAGGGAAAGGGCAACCCCAAGAGCAGGGAATAGCTCCAGTTTCCATTGAGCACGAGGACTTGATCAGGGAAAAGGCCCTTGAGGTCATGGAGCAAAGCGCTTCGGGATCGGTCTTTACTTTCGATCCGCCGTCGGGATTAGATCAAGCTGTTCTATCTCTCAAAGTCGACGCGCGAGTAGTTGAGATTCGCACATCGGTCGACTCTCTGGCCCGAGCGGAGACCGAGAGCGCTGTCGCCTTGAAGGAGCTGCTCGAGGTCATTCGTGGGTTACCCAAACAGGCGCCCTGTAAGCTCGAGAAGTTCGCTGCTATTGCTCGGCAGGTGCCGTAACACTCTCTGCAAGTTGTCCGCCCTCGGCAAAAACATCTTCTGCCCTTCTCCAAGCCGTGCTACACAAGAGGAGAACTGTGTTCGATCCCCATTTGCGCCGGTTCTAGTTACGCTTACCGTCAAGACTAAGCCTATGCCTTGGAAGCGTTCGATCCGAAATTCTCCTGTTGTCATCGCAGCGTGGAGCTGTTGTGTGCTTTTTATTACAGGCTGCGTAGGCGGAGTGGTGGGCGGTGGCGCCCTGATGGAGCGACTCAATGGTCGCGGCCCAGTGCTCTTAGCTTCGGATAACCCATATCTTCCGGCAAATCGCTTGCTTCAAGTTGAGCTGACGAGCAGTGATGCTATCAGGGAGTTTGTCGACCGACGCGGGCAACCTACTGCTCTCGGAGTGACGCGGGGGTTGTTACAAAGACCGGAGATTCATTTGTATTATCCAGAGCATGGTGAGGTTTATTCGTTCAAGCGTAAAAGCGGCGATTGGCAAACGCTTGGGCCGGAAGGGATATCCTCTGCAGATCAGGACGTTCTGGCCTTGAACAACGTGCCGGTCGATCAATTTACTACGGAGCAACTGGGCACGGGGCGACAGGGCGCGGAGAAGGCTGGGCTGGTGGAGCCAAGCCTTGAGGATCGAGTGCTGGCGCATCTCGAACAAGAGCCGGACAACACGGCACGGGCTAGTTTGAAACCGTTTCACCACATTCGCTACGCCGATTTCAAGAAGCTTCCAAATGGTTCCTATGTGCATACGGTGGCCTTTTCGGGCGAAACCTTAGCTGTGTTGGCAGAGTGGTATACAGGGAATCCAGCGCTCGCTGCTAAGCTCGCTGTACCCAAGCGGGTGTCTTCAAACGCTCCTCTTAGCCTCGGAACTAGGGTGAAGATACCGAAGTCCTTAGTTCGAAACTACACAGCGTTTCCTGAGACTGCCCTGAAGTAAGTTGCTGGAGAAGCGGGGCAAAACCTCTCTGCTGTGAAAGCTGACTCCTGGTCGATTTCCTAGAGGTCATGGCAGTATCAGGTTCTCACTGTTTTGTGATATCGTTTCCCCGTTATTAGTCGATTAAGTATTGGCACTCTCATGATGCTCAGTAAGCACGAATACAAAGCAAGTTCCCGAAAGATATCGATTTACGACACCCTCTCGGGCGAAAAGAGGGTTTTCGAGCCGCTTGATCCTGGTGAGGTCCAGCCCGAGGTCAAGATGTACGTGTGCGGGCTCACTCCCCAGGATCACTCTCACATTGGGCACGGTCTTGTCGCTATTCGTTTCGATATCGTTCGCAGATACCTCGAGTATCGTCGCTTCAAAGTGAACTTCGTGCAGAACGTCACGGACATCGAGGACAAGATCATCGATAAGGAGCTCTCTACTGGAGAGGATCCGATCGTCATGACGCGACGCTTCACCGATGAGTTCTATCGTTGCGTGGATCTCCTTCACGTTTTGCCGGTGAGCCGCCTCACGCGAGTAACGGAATTCGTACCCGAGTGCATCGAATTCACTCAGAAACTCATTGATAAGGGGTTCGCCTACGTCACCCCGGACGGAAGCGTCTACTTCGATGTGTCGAAGAAAGAGGATTACGGAAAGCTCTCGAATCAGAATACCAGCATGCTCTTTGAAAGTGTGCGCAAGGAGCTCGACCGGCAGAAGCGCTCACCTCTCGACTTCGCCTTGTGGAAAGCTGACGATCGGACCTCGCTTGCGCGGCCATCCCCGTGGGGTGTCGGACGTCCGGGATGGCATATTGAATGTTCGGTCATGATTCACGAAGCGCTCGGTGATACCATCGATATTCACGGTGGCGGGTTGGATCTCAAATTTCCGCACCACGAGAACGAAATTGCGCAGTCGGAAGCGTACTCTGGAGGAACATTCGCACGTTTTTGGATGCACGGCGGCTTGCTCAACATAAATGGGCAAAAGATGTCGAAATCCCTCAACAACTTTATCCGTCTCATAGACGGAGTGGAACTCTACGGGAGTGCTCCTTTCCGATTCGTGGTTGCGCGTCACCACTATCGCTCTTCACTCGACATCGGTGACAAGCTGTTCCGGGATAATTTGAATGCGTTACTGGAATTTCATCGTCTCTTTGAGCGTGCGCGCATCTCTGATGATGTCGGAGTATATCACTCCATTCCGGAGTGTGAGGCGCTGATGGAGCAGTTTGAAGCTGCTATGGACAACGACTTAAATTCACCTGAGGCGTTGGTTGCCCTCGAGCAAGAGCGCACTCGTATAGTCGCGCATCTCGACAAGGGTGGTACGCTCACTCCTGAAATCCAGTGTCGAGTCAGTTTGATTAGAGACCTCGGACATGTCTTAGGGCTCTTCTTCGATAGTTTGGAGAAGGTCGAGCGCGAGGGATTGAAGATCGCAGCGCGTGTTGCCGGTAAAGAACCGATGACGTTGGATGCCGTGAGTGCCCTCATTACCGAAAGGGTTGAAGTGCGCGCCGCAAAGGACTTCGCGCGCTCGGATGAGATCCGCAAGGTCCTCAATGAACACGGCGTAGACGTTTTGGATTCGAAGACAGGATCCTCGTGGCGATTTGCCTAGGGAAGCGAGGCGACACAACGCATTCGCGTTGTTTCGCGAGGGGGATGCCAAATTTTAGTCGGAAAGAGCTTGGAATCGGGACTTTGATAGCGAACCTTGGTGTAGCGGAAGATATTCTTGATTACATGAAAGGGATGCTCTCCAATCGCTCTAGGGTATCTTCCATCCCATCGTCGGATAAGTTGTACCAGCTCTGGCACAGACATATTCGTAGCATCACTTCCACAGGGTAGGCAGGTCGACCCCCTGATGGTCCGGGCTCGCAGCGAGGAGCAACAGGGACTATCAGCTTCACCGCTACCTGGCAAAAGCACGCGGACGCGTGGTTTTGCCTCTCTTCCCTAGTGCTGCGACCGAAAAGTTTTTTCAACTTGACAGAGCTCGTCGCAGCACGACGGCTGTTCGTTTTTGCCGCTTATAGCGGCAAAAACACTATAGAAAATACTAGAGCCGGTCGCGACTGAAGCCCGCCGATAGGTGAAAAAACTTACTAGACGAGGCACTAGGTACACATCTCTGAAGATTTTTTGACTAAGCGGCTTGCAGTGTTATCATTTCCGAAGCTTCCACAGAAGACGTTGCACGTTTTTGAAGGGGTAGCAGACGCTGATTATCGGAAAGGAGAAGTTGTAATGGCAGGACGCTCTGACGATCGAGGATTCGGTGGGTATGACAGCCCCCAAGAATGGCGTGAAGCCACTTTTGGTGATGTACGAAAGACCTGGAACCCTGTTCGTCAAGGCGGCTTTGCGGGCTATGCCAATGTATCCGATTGGGAAAGAGCAACCTTTGGCACCCATTCTAGGTCTTCCGTAAAGCCAAGCGGATCATTTCACCCTCGTTGCGGCGCTCATGAAGGATATGAGGAGGTTGCGCATCAGCTTCCTCCAGGCGAAACCAGGCCTCTCAGTTTCATCGAAAAGATTGCGCTAAGAAAAAATGATACCATCTCCTATCTAAGAAAGCTCAATGATAGGTCATTTGGGCGAGCAGCTATTGTGTCTGAGTTCGCTAGCGATAAAGCTCGGGATCAGCGCATCGCCTTGGAGAAGCTTTTTACTCCGGAAAGAATGCTCGACCTTGCTCAAGCTCATCAGATCAAGGAGCTGGATAAGCTTTGCTGGTTTCCCGTGGCGATCAAGGCGCTACGCCACGATGCGTGGCGCCAAAATCCTGATTTTCGTCAACGATACGAAGACCTTGGTTCTGGTTTTTCAGAAGGACATGACATTCAGTTTACGAGGAGAGTTGTTGCGTGCGCTGTCCCTGTGCAGATCGCTTCCAGTGTTCAACACCTTTTACAAGCGGAGCTAGCAAACACGGGAGATTTTTTCGCGAGGAAAGAAAGGGCAGACAATTATAGAGAGGTCGCTAGGGGATGCCGGAAGAGGGAATACTCACTCATTCAAAACTTGACACCCGGAAATTTTGTAACGAGCGAAGAGTTAGCAAAAATTGCGACAATCACTGAGCTTGAGACCAAGAAGCTAGAGATCCCCTTGGAGCAATTCGTGCGCCGGAGGCATGATCCTTCCCCCGGGATATCCGGGAGCCCCCTGAATTTTTTCTGTCAACGTTCGTTTACTGATCGCGAAATGTTCGACGATTCGTTTGACTATCGAATTGATGCCGGAATGGTACTAGACGGAATTCGCAATCTGGCAAGCCTTCCTGGCCCGCAGGTTTCAGGTTTGGTTTGGTTTGGGAATTGGACTTCTCTCGAATTTATGTAGTAGTGAAATGTCAACAAGAGGGGATACTCACGTTGAGCTAGGCACTGCGCATTTCGACCCTGATCTAAGTAGGCTTCAAGATGCAGCATCCGTGAAATCTCCCCACGTCATCTGCACGGCGGTTAGTCCAACCAACACGGCGGTTTCTGCGCGGAGAACCCGGCCTCCAAGCACCCACTGCCGAGCCTTACCTTCGAGCTTCAACCGTTCTGCGTCGGAAAAACCGCCCTCTGGCCCGACAAGCAAGACTATGCGCCGCGTGGGCCCTTTCGGTGCAAGCGTGGGATCGCTGCGATCATCGAGCACTACGCAGAGATCGGCGGACGTAAACGTGGATGAGGTGAAAAACGTGTCCAAGGAAGTAGGTGGATGCAGGTGAGGAATCGATCCTCGCCGGCACTGCCTCGCTGCACGGAGAAGCTGGGCCGGCCACGAAGCGGCTTTCTCATGCTCTAAACCCTCTAGGGGCACAGAGTGGTCCGTGATGAGCGGAACAATCTGGGTCACACCCAGCTCAGTAGCCTTCTGCATCACGAAGAGCATCCGCTGCCGCGCGAGCACAGCACATGCGAGGGTGATGTCTACCGTCGGCTCAGGAGCGCGCTTCATTCGCTCATAGGGCAACGCTACTCCCTGCTCTTTATGCAACTCCTTGAGACTTGCGCGGAAGTAGTCGCCCGAGGCATCACGAATCGTAAAGGCCTCTTTGGCGTTGATCCCGCGGAGCACCAGGCGCTCAACCAGGGTGCGCTCCAGCGCAAACGGTTCTTGGAGCGTCAGGCGAGATTTAATGTGAAGGGGAGGATCGCCCTTGGCGGCATATCGATCCATTGATACAGGTGCTCGAGGCTTCCGACTACTATCCTCAGCAGATTTGCCCGGCCGCGTATCACGAGGCTGCCTCTTGTTCTTGTGATTAGCCATTGTTGCAAAGAAGATCAAATTATCGGCCTATCATATCAGTGATGAAATGGGTTAGCGAGGTTTTGAGTTTTTGATGGACACACGTTTTTCAAGCGGTGGGGTACCACTCCCAGTGACCCGTATGACAGAGGGAGAATGGGGGGCCCCACTATTTCTCTTAGTCCCCGCGTACAACGTAGTTAGCTGGTCAATCCTACTCCGTTCTCGCGGCTTAAGAGGGAAAGAGTAAGAAGGAGCAATGCATCAGTAGAGTTGAATCAACGAATGTTTAAATGAGAGCCCTGGATACTTGGACATGTCCACCCTGTCGCCCTGCGACGTAACGCTCTCCGCTAGGAGTACCACCAGGCACAGCGGTGCCCCTTCAAATACAGCGCTATCCACGAGCGTCTTTTGGCTCTCTGCGCGTGTCCATCTTTCTACTCGCCTCGTGGCTGGACCTTCTTTTAGCAGCGTTAAGAGAACCACTCCGACTAGAATGAGCATTAAGGGGCCGATGATCGACTCGGACCGAGGGCCGTGCAATCCACTCATGTAGAATTGGAGGTAAAGCGATGAAGTAATACCCCCCACCAAAGCCGCGACCACTATCTTACGCCGAAATCCAGTTATTTTGAGAGCAACTACGAGCGGAATCGCGAACCACACCAGGTGATGATACCAAATAATTGGAGAGGCCAGGACCATCACCACAATCAGACGTGATCCGAGCAGAGTCGTGTCAATGCTCGGCGAACGAAGCACGCGCACGACCGAGTATGCGAGGGCCCCTATGACGAGCACCCGATGCAGCTTCACCGCCACGGCTGGATTGAGACCTAGAAGAGAACAACTGAAGACCTTGGCTGGTGTCATATTTGTCGTGTGCTTCCAATAGTGGTCTCCATAGCCGAGCGTCGAGGACGATTCGAGAAACCGCATAAAGATGCTCGGTCCGTCGAACAGCGTTGAAAAGAGAATCAACGACAACATGGCTAAAACGAAGGGCGCTCGCGCGGACCGTCCTTTTGTTGTCAGAAGTACCGGAACAAGAAGTACTGGCGTTATCTTCAAATGAATCGCTAACGCCAAAGAAGCTCCAGCGGTCATCCCTGCCCCACGTTCACAGGCGACGAGGAATACCGCAAGGAGAGCTAAAACGAAGAGGTGAACTTGGCCCATGATAAGCCCGTCCATCGTTGGCATCCATAGGACGAGGTAGATACCACAAAGCGGAATTTTTTCCACCTTGCATACCTTAAGAAGGTAGAAGCAACTCGCCACTACGAAGATTGCAACGACATTCACCAGAGGCCACAGCAACTCCATCGGAACCGGCGAAAAATTCGCATATACCTTGAACATCACGGCGAGAAGTGGTGGATAGAGATATCCATAGGTAAGCCCAGTGGGGCCGCAACGCCGACACGGAAGGACTACGTCGTATATACTCGTGGAGCTACCAACGACCGCCCCTGCAGCTTTGTATATTTTGAAATCGGTGTGTTCTTCCGAACCAAACACCTCATAGGCAACAAAGAAGACGATCGTCAGGCTCACGAGCCACAGTATGAAATGTCCCTGCCTCATCCATGCAAAAAACCTGCTCATAACTCCCTTCGTCAAGACATTCAACAAGGACAGGATAGAAGCAGCCCATCACGAAAAGATTACCAAGAGATCACAATTCGGACACGAACACGCCGTGTCTGAAGTAGATGTCCCACATGCATGATGTTGTAGGTTCTTTATTCCGGCTCTTCGCGGAGTCTAGTGGACGACTTTGGCGTCATCCGTCAGTGAACGTTTACGTTCCACTACTGTCCAATATGAATATCCCATAAATTCAACTGCTTGTAAGATTCATCCTCCTCTGAGCGGTCGTGTGAAACGCGAGACGCGATGATGACCAAGACAACAGAGGTGGCTATATCCGCCAGGGATCTCGCCGCTCGCAGCAGATTGGAAAAAGGCAACGAGAGCATGTTCGCTACTGATCTAAGTAGGCTTCAAGATGCCGCATCCGTGAAATCTCCCAACGTCATCTGCACGGCGGTTAGTCCAACTAACACGGCGGTTTCAGCGCGGAGCAATCTGGGCCACACCCAGCTCCGTAGCGTCAGGAAATCGTAGCTACGGAGATCTCAAGCAAGCCTTTGAGCACTTTCTCGAGCTCTTGAGAGGTGATGGGCTTTGGGAGGAGCCAAAAAGCCCCTGCCCGTTGAATGTCTGAAAAACTGCTCGCCGGGCCCGGTACCAAACATACGAAGTGAAGCGCTGGAAAGAGCCTCCGTAGGGAGCGAATGAGGGGCGCTGTCCTGAAGTCTCGGCTTGGAACATCAAGCACGGCGATTCTCACGAAATCGTACTGCAACAACTGTGCTCGAATCTCGTGCTCGTCCAGAGAGCAAACGATTGAAGCGATCCCTACATCTTCCAGAAGTGAAGGGAGAGCTGAGCACGGGAGCTCTTTGAGTGAGGAGAAGAGGATCTGGGCGCCCTCAATGCCGTGAAGGGGTCCTTCAACGGATTCGGTGGCGGTGTGCGCATGCTCTTTGGAAAGAGTGTCAGCGATTGAGGTGTGCAGCGTTACGAGCTTTCGAGTGCGCTCGCCTAGATCGCGTGTCGACATAACGAGCGCGTCAACCGCCTCTTGTAGTAATCGATTACCGCCCGATTGCCTCTTGATGAGAGCAGCGTATCCGACTATCTCCTGAGATAGGTTCGCGATCTCTGATATGTGTTCGGGTGAGGCGGTGAGTTGGTTCACTCGCACAAGAAGAGCTTTGTTTTCGCGCGCAAGCTCCTGCTCGTATGCGACGTTGAGAAGTGATATACCGATCCCACTTGGAACTCCATCTCTCAGGAGCGTGCGTATAGAGGCGCGGGTCTCCTGCCACTCGACCACGAACTCCTCTCCCGGAGTATCTAATGCTTGCTCCAAAATACGGTGTACGTGTTCCTGTGAGGTAGTGCTGCTGAAGCACTCGAGAAGGTTCCGGCCGACGAGTATTCGCTCTGTGTCGGCGTCGGAGAGTCCAAATGTCAGGGCTAGATTGTCGTGATGCGCAAAGATGCTTCGTATCCTGAATTCGAGGTCGAGGACAACTCCGTCGATACCGAGCATGTTGAACGAGCTGCCAGCCGAAGTAGTGAGGTCCGGATCGTTCTGAATACCGACGACCTCCGAGGAGATGTCAACAAGCATTCCACGAAGGATGCTGCCGTCAGGCTCCAAGAGGGCGCGGATATGAATGTACCGGATCTCTGCAGTGTCAGGCCTTATCCAACGATAGGTCGCTACATAAGGGGTGTCCCCTTGCAGGGCACTCTCCAGCAAGGACTCGATCCGAAAACGGTCGATAGAGTGTACATGTGCCAGAAATATCGCACCGTGGGATGAGATCGCGGCTTCCGACATCCCCAGCACGTCCAAGGAGTTTCCAGAGTTCCACAGCACCGAATTGTTCGCCGGGCAGTATTCGAAAAAGAGAGTTCCGGTCTGTTTGTGAGGTACAAATGGCCAGGCGGCTCCTGAAGGGCCGATCGTTACTGTGTTGCGGGCGTAATTCAGTGCGGCCGACCTATTCAATCCTCGCTCTCTCGTTAGACGATTCGGAAGATTTCCGTTCAATACGGAAGCCTCCCGAATCCACTACGGGTGCGAAGATGGTGACCTTACATAGCATATATGCCGGAGGAGGTTTCGGAAAAGGGGGATTTTAGACCCTGTACCGGCGCTTCGGTGCTAATCAACCCAAAAGCTAAGCTACCGATCGACGTTTGCGGGGGAGGATGATGCTAGCGGCAAAGAGGCTAGCGCTCGTCACGCAAACATGAGAGAGAGCTGATCAAATGCTTGACATGAAGAATTTTATAGATGGCTCCGAGGTGTTGCCAATGGTCGCCTAGCGTATCCACAATCAGTGGTTCGCCGATACGCCAGGCCACACTGTAGAAGGAGTGATGGCGCAGAGCGTACCGGACAGCGAGCAGCAATGAGTAATGAGCGAATCGAACAGCAACTAGAGTTTCTTAACCAGGTCGAAGAACTAAAGGTCGTCTATCGGCGCAATCGCACCGAGGATATCGTCGCAATTGCACCAAGGATCGCTCTCGATTCGAAAACAGCGCAGAACATTCGTGGCATGTTGCGCTCATGGCGCTCGTATTCGCGGAGCATGCAAACGATCCGAAGCCTGAAACGAGCTCGGTACTTCAGCGCAAGTCAGCGATCGCGGACGGCTCTTCATCGCTATGGGAGTTAGCGCAGAAGCTCATCGATCAAAGTACACGAGCTGGTTTGTATCTTGAAAGGTAAGCGTGCCCATCAAGCTAGTGAGGGCAGGGGGTTTCGTTTCCGGGCCTCAAGGTGTACTAAGGCTGTCCTAGTGCCGCTTTCAATGTGTTCTTTCACCAGATGCCTTAGCCATCGTGGGGAGTAGATAGGTGAGTTCAAACAGGTCTTTACGCATAGCACTCTTGGGAACGCGGGGAATTCCCGCTCGGTACGGTGGGTTTGAAACCTTTGCGGAGCAGCTCTCAACCCGATTGGCGCAGCGCGGTCACACAGTAACAGTATATGGACGGTGTAGGGTGTGGGAGCGGTGGGGAAGGCGAGAACCTTACCGGAATGTGAGTTGTCGTGAGACCCCGACGATCTTTCACAAGTATCTAGAAACTCCTCTACACGCGGTATCGTCGTTCATCGATATGCTCTTTCAGGGCTGTGATGCGGCGCTGCTGTGCAACGCCGCCAACAGTCCTTTGGTTCCGATTCTGTTGCTCAAACGAATGCCTCTTCTGATTAATGTTGATGGTATTGAACGCAACAGGGCTAAATGGAACGCTTTTGGGAAGCTGTGGTATCTCCTCGGGGAGCGCTGTTCGGTAATGTTTGCGACACGACTCGTCTCCGACGCTGAAGTGATAGCCGATTACTACCGCGATACCTACCGGTGCGAGTCCGAAGTGATACCGTACGGGGTTCATCCGGTCGTGAGGCCGGCAGGGGCAGTACTCGAGAGGTTTGGACTACGTCCTCGAGAATACATTCTCTACGTCAGCCGTCTTGAGCCGGAGAACAACGCCCTGGGTGTAATCGAAGCGTATAATCGCCTCTGTACAGATAAGGTTTTGGTTATAGTCGGTGACGCTCCGTACGCCACTGAGTACAAGGCTCGCTTGCGTGATGTCGCATCGCCTAAAGTTGTGTTTACGGGCTTTCAGTTCGGAGCGGCATACGAGGAGCTTCAAAGTAACTGCTACCTCTATATTCAAGCCACAGAGGTTGGGGGGACTCATCCAGCTCTCGTTGAGTCGATGTCTTACGGCAACTGCGTCGTGGTAAACGGTACACCGGAAAACCTCGAGGTCATCGCTGAGGCGGGACTGAGCTTTCCGAAGAACGATTTTGAGGCTTTAACCCTCCGACTCAAGGAGCTTTTGACGAATCCGACTATGGTTGCGGAATATGGAGAGCGCGCGCGCCGTAGTGCCCAAGCGCGTTATTCATGGGACGCAATAGTGGAACGCTACGAACAACTATTGATCGGCCTGGTAGAGCGGAAGAGGGGGAGTGTCTCTTCGAGTGAGGCAGTATCAATTAGTTCTGTTCGACGGTGAGTGCACTGTATGCAATTCTCGGGTAGCGTGGGGTTTAAGCAGAGACATGGAGCGTAGACTCGCACCGTTCCGAATTTGTCGGGAAACTTCTAGTATGAATAAGGAAGGTAACTATGAGAGCACATGACGTAATTGTTCAAATGTTGAATACGGCTCGCTTTGTTACGACCACCTACCTCAGCGATCTCTCAGATCAGGATCTCCTCGTCCGTCCAGTGCCGGGTGCGCACCATATAGCGTGGCAGTTGGGACATCTTCTTCAATCCGAATGCACCATGATTGACGGTGTCAGGGCAGCAGCGGCCCCTGAGCTCCCTGAGGGGTTTGCTCAGCGTCACTCCAAGGAAGCGGGAAGCGATGATAGAGCTGAACATTTTCTCTCGAAAGCGGAGTACCTAAGACTCATGACCCAAGTGAGAGAAGTAACTCTGAGTTTGTTGGGAGAGTACTCGGCGGAGCAACTCGATGCGCCCGGCCCGGAAGCGCTGCGGTCGTATGCACCTACTATTGGATCCGTGTTCTTGATGATCGGAAGTCATGAGATTATGCACTCAGGACAGATAGCCGTCGTTCGTCGGAGCTTGAACAAGCCGGTAGTAATCTAAACCCAGCCTCATTCATTTTTGAAAAAAATGAATGAGAATTGCTGGGCGAGGGCAATCTTGGCCCAATGAAGGCAACGAGGCCCAAGTTGCGCCGTAGAAGACAACAAACTGCACTTTATTCTATCTGAAAAGCGCGCATTGCGCTCGCCCTGCTATTGCGAGTGATTTTTGAAAAAATCACTCGCGCAGGGTTTAATTTACACGGCCTCGCGAAGCCCATTTTCAAGTGATTTTCGGTCCTGTCTAACCAGCTCGAGCTCTCGTCTCGCGCGAGCGAACTCGGTGCACAGTTTGTACCTCATCTCGCTGATCTGTACGGATGTTAGTTCAAGCGCCTCGGAAATGACGCTGACGGCTTCCTCGAACTCGGTGTTCGGCGCTTCGGCCCGGCAGTAGTGTTTGATGAGGCTGAGAACCGTATAGAGTAAAACGATGATGGTGAGCGTACCGAGAACGTCCAAGGAAACGTCACCACTCCCATAAGTCTTTGATAGGAAGGAGAAGAAGGTAATTACCTCCTGAACGCATTTTTGTGCCAAGGACGTCGAGTCGTGTACTTGCATTTTACTCCCCTCTATTCGAATGAGGATCTTTCACCCCTCGCTCTCTTATTTGTTATGGGCACGAATGTGCGTTTGATAGCCTCGCTCGTCGCAAAAAGCGTTGGTAGGGGGTAGTTGGTGAAGTTAAGGAAGGCTCACGTCTAATTGTTTCAGTAGGTTAACCGCGCCTGGTTGGGGGAGGCTTCCATACTCCATAGCCGCTGACCCTGTGTTTAGCTCTTAGGCTATGGTAGACTTCGAAGGCATTGTTTGTATCGGTGAGGGGATATGCAGGGCATATCGGTAGTTATTCCAGTGTACAACGAAGAAGAAAACGTCGCAGAAGGGTTCTGTGAGGTTTCCTCTGTTCTAGAGAAGATGGGACGACCTTACGAAGTGATCTACGTCGACGATGGGTCCCGTGACGCCACTGTGCAGCGCCTTACCCAGTGCGCTGGCCAAGATCCGCATTTCAAGCTTATTCAGCTTCGACGAAACTTCGGTCAAACGGCAGCCATGGCGGCAGGCTTTGATCATTCTCGCTACGAGATCGTCGTCGCACTCGACGGAGATCTTCAGAACGACCCGGCTGAGATTCCGCAAATGGTGGCAAAGCTCGAAGAGGGATACGACCTGGTTGCAGGGTGGCGCAAAGCGCGGCGGGACAAATTCCTGAGCCGGCGTCTTCCCAGCATGATCGCCAATCGCATAATTAGTTACTCCACCAACGTTACTCTTCATGATTATGGGTGTACATTGAAGGTCATGACGGGAGAAATCGCTCGTGGGCTTCGTCTCTATGGGGAGATGCATCGCTTCATTCCGGCGCTTGCGAATGAAATGGGTGCTCGCATCGTCGAGGTGCCGGTTAATCACCGTGAGCGTAAATACGGAAAGTCGAAGTACGGTATCTCTCGAACTATCCGCGTTATTCTCGATCTGATAACGGTAAAGTTTCTCTTAGGCTACTCCAAGCGTCCGATTCATCTCTTCGGACTCGTTGGGGTCGCATCGAGCATGTTGGGTGGGCTGATCTTGGCGATGCTTACCTACCAACGGCTCTTCATGCACATCCCGATGGGGAATCGACCGATGTTGGCGCTTGGCGTGATGCTCGTGATTATCGGGCTTCAGTTCTTGGTCTTCGGTCTTTTGGCGGAGGTTTTGGCGCGAACGTACTATGAATCCCAGAATAAGAAGACCTATGTGGTTCGCAGGGTCCTCTCCGGTCTAGAAGCGGACAACAGTTCACAGTGGAACCGGAAGGTAGCGAATTAACCCATCCTCGTAAGGAGGAGACGGCTCCACTCCGGATCGTCGTTGATGGACGCAAACTCGGAGACGGAGGTATCGGGGTATACATCGATAACCTCGTGCGCGGCCTTCTCGAAATAGGCGGTGCCGAAGTCGCACTCATAGCTCGACCCGCGGCGCGTGAGCGAGTGGAGTATTCCTCTCAGGTCAAATGGATGCTGGAGAACTCCGCTACATACTCGCTCGACGAGATGTTCCTCATGGGGCGAAGGTTAAACTTTTCGAAGTTTGACCTGTTCCATGCTCCGCACTACACGCTGCCCTTCGGGATCCCCATCCCTTCAGTGGTTACCATTCATGACCTCATCCACGTGCACTATCCCGAGCGTTTTTACTATCCTTGGGTCGCTCGACGTTTGATACGCTCCGCCGTCAAACGAGCTCATGCGGTGATTACCGTGAGTCAGCAGACCCGCCGAGCCGTGCTTGATCTGTGCGATGTGCAAGGTTCGAAAGTTGTGTGTGTACCCAATGGTGTTCCGTCGTTTCTCCGCGATACTCCCGTCAACCTGGTCGCGGGACGGCGCTACTGCGAGCTTGCACCGTTTTTTCTCTCTATCTTCTCCACCATCAAACCCCACAAGGGACTTCTTGATCTTATCGGAGCTTACAAAGCATACCGTGCCTTGGATACGTGGTCCGACATCGGGTCGCGATGCCCTTGCTTGGTGCTCGCGGGGTATGGAACGGAAGAGATTTTGCATTCTACCGAGCTTCTCTCTGTAATAGGCGAAACCGAAGGCGTTCACATAGCGGGTCCTGTTTCTCGTGACGAACTCGCGGTGCTGTACCGTAAGGCTACTGCTTTGATCGTTCCGTCGTTGTTAGAAGGCTTTTGTTTGCCTGCTCTCGAAGCGCAGGCATGCGGCACCCCGGTAGTATGCCGACCTGTGCCTGCTTTGCAGGAGCTGGTTACCGAGGCAGACGTCGTAGCGCACGACAACTCTGTTTCCGCCCTGGCTGCTGCAATGGTGCAAGGTATGAATCAGGGAGTTACCGGGCAGCGGGCTATTCCGTTCAAACATCTCGAGTTGTACTCGTGCGCTCGAACGGCGTCGAGGGTGCTCGATGTCTATCGACGAGCACTCCATCCTGAGAGGGGCGCATGAGGGTAGCTCTTGTGCACGATTGGCTTACCGGTATGCGGGGCGGCGAACGCTGTTTGGAGGCTTTCCTGTGCCTGTATCCCACGGCGGATATCTTTACCTTGGTGCATGTTCCCGGTTCGACTTCACCCCGGATTGATGCCAGAGTCCGAGCGACCTCACTACTCAACAGGATTCCCGGAATCTCCAGACGCTATCGCTCGTTCTTACCTCTGTATCCGCTTGCTGCTGCATCGCTGAATTTGTCCGGGTATGATCTGGTGATATCCCTTAGTCATGCTGCTGCGAAGAATGTGAAGGTTGCGAACGGAGTACCTCACGTGTGCTACTGTTTTACGCCGATGCGGTATATTTGGGACCAGGCACCGTACTACTTCCGTGGTCTGTCTGGGTACATAGCGCAGCCAATCTTGAAGCTGCTTCGAGCGTGGGATACCAACGGTGCCAAGCGGGTGACTCACTTCGTCGGCATCAGTAGGTTCGTTGCTGCCCGTATTAGAGGATTTTACGGACGCAGCGCAGATGTCATACCTCCTCCGGTACGGTTGCCGCACGAGACCTCGTCGAGTCTTTCCGCCGCTGAAGAGGCCTTCTTCAAAGACAACTCAGAGCGCTTTTTTCTGTGCGCTGGTGCCCTCGTGCCCTACAAAAGGATAGAGGTCGCAGTAAAGGCCTTTTCCTCGATGAACCTTCCATTGTGGGTCCTCGGGAGCGGCTCCGAATTAGAGAAACTTAAGAAACAGGCCGGCCCGACTATCCGTTTCCTTGGGCACGTAAGCGACGCCTTTCTCTGGGAATGCTATCGGAAATGTCGTGCGCTTGTTTTTCCAGGAATTGAGGACTTCGGTATCATACCGGTGGAATGCATGGCGTCGGGTCGTCCGATTATCGGAGTTGATGCGGGTGGCTTGAGAGATTCCGTAGTGGGCTTCCGACCTTGGATGCGCTCAAACCTTGTCGCTCAGGATGAGTGCGGTGTATTTATTCCCAAGAGGGGTTATGGTGAGCCCGCGGCTCTCGAGGCAGCAGTGCGTATCTTTTGTCAGGAAGAGCATAGATTCGACCCTGAAGTCGCTCGGCGCCAAGCAGCCCGGTTTTCGTATCCGAACTTTTTTAAATCCTGGGATGCGTTTGCTACTCGGGTTGGTATTTATCCGGGGGTAGGACCCACCTCCTCTCAAGGGCAGGCGAGAGCGGAACGCTTGGTTCCAAAGCGAGAGATCTCATGTTGAAACAGAAGCGACAATTATTCGAGTACCTCTTCATGATCGCGGACCTCGCGGTTGTTTCTGCAGCCTGGGTAATTGCCTACTGGCTGCGGTTCATGACGGATCTGATCCCTGTAGAGAAGGGAGTTCCGCAGTTCAGTTACTACTCATCGATGCTTGTATTCATTTGGTTGATATGGGCGTTCGTCTTTCGACGGATGGGGCTCTACAGGCCCATGCGCGGAGTTCGAAGAACTCGGGAGCTGTGGGTGTTGATCAATGCAAACGCGTTGTCGATCCTCCTCCTCATTTCGCTGACCTATCTGTTCAGAGAAAAGAGCGTTCAGTTCTCGCGCCTCGTATTCGTTTATTTTTGGGCGTTGGCGACCTTCCTTACGGTATGCCAACGATCTGTTCTGCGCTTTCTTCTGAGAGAGCTTAGGCGTAAGGGTTATAATTTGCGATACATGCTGGTGGTCGGTGCGGGAAAGGTCGCTGCTGACATCGTCAGTCGAGTCCGTCTTCATCAGGAGCTCGGCATCCAACTGCTTGGATGCTTGTCTAAAGATGGTGACGAGAAGCGAGGGGCGTGTGGGGTGCCTGTCGTTGGAAGCTATGCTGATCTAGCTACATTCCTCGGGCGCACCGATATTGATCAGATCCTCGTCACTTTGCCCTTAGAGGATCACCACTTGCTTCCTGAGATCATGGCTCAACTCAAGGATTCTATAGTTGATATCAAAATTATACCGGATCTCTATCAATTCGCGAGTATCGGCGGCGCTATTGAGGAGTTTGAGGGACTGCCGGTCATAAGCTTACAAGGATGTCCGCTCGACGGCATCAACCTTTTCACGAAGCGTGCACTCGATCTGATTCTCGCAAGCATATTGTTAGTGCCAGCCTCGCCGCTCATGCTGCTGATTGCGATTTTGGTTAAGCTCAATTCGAAAGGGCCGGTCTTCTACAAACAAGAGCGCGTGAGTTTCGATGGTAGCAAGTTCAAGATAATTAAGTTTCGGACCATGCAGGTCGATGCCGAAGCCGGTGGGCCGGGCTGGACCAAACCTGGTGACGATCGGGTGACACTGTTGGGTCGTATCCTCCGATCAAGTAGCCTCGATGAGCTTCCTCAGTTGTTCAACGTGCTCAAGGGGGATATGTCGATAGTCGGCCCACGGCCAGAGCGCCCGGTCTTTATTCAGGAGTTTCGCCGACGAGTCCCTCGATACATGCTCAGACATAAAGTTCCGGCAGGCATGACGGGATGGGCACAGGTTCATGGGTGGCGGGGAGATACGTCCATAGACAAGCGGATCGAGTACGATCTCTACTACATTGAAAATTGGTCGCTATTTCTCGACATCAAGATCTTGTGCCTAACACTGTTTAACGGATTTCGTAATCGTAACGCATATTAGCGCCTCGTCCGAGGCTCTGTGTGTCGAAGCTCCGGTTTGCTGGAAATCAGGGGCGTTCTGTAAACCTTTAATTGTTGGCATGCCCATCGCCGATGGAAGCATACTCAAAGACTAGGTTCCCTCGCTCGAATTAAGTTTGTCGGCTAAGTGAACAACCTCCACTTTAGTCCCCGGAATTTCACGACAACCCTCCGCGATAGATTCCGCTAGAGTATAGACGTGCCCGTGCGTGCTGTAGAAGATAACCTGAATCCTAGCTGTCATTGACCCTCCTGTTGTTACAACTGGGAGCACTTCGTCAATCAATTGCGGTCATTTGACGGTTCATCCCCTGCATCCGGGTCTTGTATATGTCTTTTCCTCCTTTCCGAGAGTGAGGTGAGTCATTTCGGCTCGGAGGTTCGCACTGTATTCCAAGTCGAAATCATGTCATCTGAATATAATTGAGGAGCGGGCTGTGGTGAAAAAATTAAAACCGATTAGTGAACAGACCATTGTGATAACAGGTGCTTCCAGTGGAATTGGACTGGCGACAGCTCGGATGGCAGCTCGACGAGGAGCCCGTCTGGTGTTGGCAAGTCGCAGTGAGGAGAGTCTTACTCGTTTACAAGAAGAGATCCGTCAGCACGGAGGACAGGCCGTGCATGTCGAGGCAGACGTTAGCCACGAAGGTGACGTGGAGCGTATCAGCGCCGTGGCCGAGCAAGAGTTCGGTGGTTTCGATACATGGATCAACAATGCGGGTGTCAGTATCTACGGGAAGCTCGATGAGGTTCCGGTGGAGGACTTTAGGAAGTTGTTCGAGACGAATTTTTGGGGGGTCGTATACGGCTCTTTGACGGCTTTGCGGCATCTTCGAACGCGAGGCGGAGTGATCATCAACATGGGGAGTGTCGCTTCGGATACTGCGATTCCTCTTCAAGGTATGTACTCAGCGACTAAGAGTGCGGTAAAGGCCTTTACGGATGCTTTACGGATGGAAACCGAAGCTGATCGCTTACCCGTATCCGTAACCCTCATCAAGCCGGGTGCTATCGATACACCCTATGCTCAGCATGCAAAAAGTTATTTCGAGGATGTTCCGACCAATCCTAAGCCGATGTATGCCCCCGAGGTAGTAGCGCGAGCCATTCTACGGTGTGCAGAGATGCCGCGAGCGGAGGTAGTTATCGGTGGATTCGGTAAGCTGATGTCGATGGCGGGTCGTTATGTGCCTCGAGTTCGGGATTTTATCTACGAGAGCGCCGCAGCTCGCCTACAGCATTCGGGGCGACCGTCTCGGGCTGGCAGAACCAGTATGTTAGAGCGTGCCGGTGGAGAACTTCAGGAACGTGGAGGCGAATCAAGGGCAACGTTCGAGAGTAGTTTGTATACTCAAGCATCGCTTCATCCCGTTGTTTCCGGTCTCATGATAGTGGGCGGCGGAGTGGCCCTGGCTTCGCTCTTACGGGCGATGACCAGCCGGCCTCGTTCAGGCATTACAAGGATGGGAGCGCATTAGCACATGCGCCCGTTTTGGCTCAGCGGCGAAAACCCTGTCTTTCCAAGCATCAACGAAGACGTGAGTGTTGATGTCGTTGTTATAGGCGGTGGTATCGCCGGTGTGACAGCTGCTTACCAATTGAAAAAACGTGGGCTTAAAGTGTGTGTCCTCGAGCGTGGAAGCATCGCTCATGGCGATACGGGCCACACTACTGCGCATCTTACGTATGTGACAGATCGTCCGCTACACCGATTGGCGAAGGAGATTGGGATACATCACGCCATCGCCCTATGGCATGCCGGTGAGGCGGCAATAGAGCTCATTCATAGTACCATAGAAGCGGAAGCGATAGCGTGCGGTTTTCGATGGCTTAAGGGCTATTACCATGTAACTCCCATGGGTGAGGACGACGGACAGTATTATGTTCAGAGGGAAGCAGCAGTTGCGGCAGGCGCTCACTTTGAGGCTTCGTTTGTTCAGGAGGTGCCGCTTTTGGGGCGACCAGGGGTGGAGTTCGCAGGACAAGCGAAATTTCACCCGGTGGATTACACGGTCTCTCTTGCTGAGGTGCTCAATCGCGATGGAAGTTTCGTCTTCGAACGCTCGGAAGTAACCGACTTTGAGGATGAGCCATTGCGCATCAGGGCGAATGGTTGCTCCGTCACTGCATCAGACGTGGTGATCGCTACGCACACGCCGATTCAAGGTCGAGCAAGCGCTATCCGAGCCGCAGCATTTCAGAGCAAAATCTATCCTTACATGACCTACGCTTTGCGAGCACGAATCCCGAAGGGAGTCGTTCCAGAGGCGCTGTTCTGGGATACTCATGATCCATATTACTACATTCGTATCGATCCCGGTGAGGAGTACGACTACGCGATTGTGGGCGGAAAGGACCACAAAACCGGCCAAGTAGCGCATCCCGAGAGTCTGTTTTATGAACTACAGAGCTATGTGTCGAGTTTCCTACCTGCTCCGACGCTTTTGCAGAAGTGGTCCGGTCAGGTTATCGAAACTCACGATGGACTACCGTTCATCGGAAAGCTATTTGACCACCAGTATGTAGCGACCGGCTTTGCGGGTAATGGTATGACCTTTGGATCGCTTGCGGGACTGATGATTGCTGAAGAGATAGTCGGTGAGGCGAGTCCGTGGAGGGAATTACTGTCCCCTCATCGTAAAAATATCCTCGCTGGCGCCTGGGACTATGTTCGAGAGAACCTCGACTATCCGTTCTATATGGTGAAGGATCGGATTAAACGAGATGAATCGCTCTCTCCGGAAGAACTTGAGCCTGGAGACGGCGCGATCATCCGGATTTCGGGTCGACGAGTCGCAGCGTACCGAGATGCGGACGGCTCGCTTCACACCCTATCTCCCATCTGCACTCATCTGGGCTGCAGCGTTCATTGGAATCGAGCAGAAAAGACGTGGGATTGTCCGTGCCATGGATCTCGGTATGACCCGGAAGGGAAAGTTTTTGCAGGTCCTGCCGAACGGCGTCTACAGCGGATCTCCTTCGAATCCTCCTCGCCGCCTGTGCGCCCAACAAGAGAGCCGGGCTCGGAGTGGGAGATCCCTCCTAATCTTTAGTTGCTAGCTGATGGGTGTTCTGGATGGATAGGAGAGGGTTGAACCGGAAGAGTGGAAGCTCTTGCGGTGACGAGGGTTTTCACAAGTGACTCGAGAGCAGCTTCCCTTCTCCGATGGAAAAGTGAAGGAGGTACATAAGAGCTCTCTATTCGATGCTGTGCCTCATGAGTAGAAGATATATCAGACGCCCCACATTGTGCCAGGATATGCTCAGCGCGTCGGCACCACTCTTCGTCATCACAATGTACGGTTAGGAGGATGCCTCCGTCTCGAGTTTGATCCTCGTACCTTTTCGCTTCGTACTCAGGAATTCCTAAACCTACCAAGCCGCCGGTGAGCCCGCCAAGTGCACTTCCGGCTCCTATGCCGGCGAGCGCCGATACGAGAGGGCCCGCTGCTAAGAGCGGTCCAAGACCTGGTATCGTTAAGGAACCGACCCCCACGAGCCAGCCCAAGGTTCCACCAACTACGGCGCCAGCTGCCATTCCCATAGTTGCACCCTCTGGAGCTTTCGTGCCCGCTTGATGTACGAGATCCCTGACTGCCTCCGGAGAAGGCATCAGCGCTGAGACATCTGCGTTGCGAAAGCCGTTGTTTTGAAGCGTGGTGACTCCACGCTCGAGGTCGTTCCGCGAGTGAAAAATCCCCAAAACAACGTAGTTTTTGGGCTCCTTTCCCGGAGGAGCTGCAAACCGGTTACTGATGTCATCCATGCGCATCTCCTATTCCTTGATCGTCTCGGCCCATCACTACGAGCCGGTTATGCACCTTGCCGGATGCCGCAACGGTGCGCGCTATCTGAATCTAAAACGTGCAAAGCAGGCAATCCCACACTACTACCCGCAGGGTTGCCTGCGTACACTTTAGTGCATCGCTTCCTCTCTTTCGGCTTCAGTGCGTCGACGGAATCCTTCCCGTGTGATACCCCCCGAAGTGCTCTTCGCATAGAGTCCGACAAGGAGGAGCGTAGGTGCCCACTGACCGACGAAGAGCGCGTCCCGCTCTCTTCGCATAAGTCGCAATATGAGTGCTGCACCGACTGATAATGCAGCACCCATGAGAAATCCGTTAAGTGGTAGATTTTCGACCTGTGACACCATTCGGTCAGCTAGCTTCTGTGCTTGCTCTTGTCCTGCGTACGATTGTTGAGTCTCGTCTTTTTGCATAAGCCCTCTTGCCATGAATTAAAAGCAGAAGCTTACGATTATTGGATTCATTCTCCATGAGACGGCGCAGGTAGCATAGATGGTGCACAACGCGCTCTCAACGCTTCCGCTGAGGCTCTCGATAAATAAACCCAGCGCGAGTGATTTTTGAAAAAATCACTCGCTATAGCAGGGCGAGCGCAATCTTGGCCCAATGAAGGCAACGAGGCTCCAAGTTGCGCCGTAAAAGACAAAAAACACACGGTCTGCAGGAAGGGGCTATCTAGACGTTGATAAACGTAGGACTATTGACGTGCGTGTGAGTCGACTTTTAACCAAACAGGAACGCAAATCACTAAACCGGTCAGTTTCAATCGAAAGAGATTAACAATGAGAGTAGCTATCGCCGTATTCATACAAACGTAGACGGTCTCCTATTCAACGACTCCCTTCACCTCGACGCATCCATAGGGGCGAATGTGTAGTTTCCGCGCTGCGAACTCCCCAAAGACCCGCTCCATGAATTGTATGTAGCTCGTGGATATATCCTGAGGAGTAATAGCGAGGATGGTCCCGCCGAAACCTCCCCCATGGACCCGGTATCCGATCCGGCCGTTAGCTTTAGTGGAAAGCTCTTCGGTGAGTGCGAGTGCTACTGATATCGGCTGAGTGGCTGGATGACCCGGGTCGTAGCAGTTTTGAAGAAGTCTCCACGAGGAGCTTCCGCTTTCTCTTACAAGTTCCAAGAAGCGACTAATATTTCGAGCCTTGAGTGCGTCTACTTGTTGTTCGACTCTCTCGTTTTCTGAGAAAAAATGAAGTGCTCGCAGAACAGCACGGTCGCCACACTGTATTCTGATATCTCCAATGTTCGCTAAGACATCTTCAGAGCGGAGATCTATCAAGCGCGCCTTGTGGAAGTAGGCGGCGACGTCCCGCATCTCCATAGGGATGCTCTTGTATTCAGATGTCAGTGTGGAGTGGTCTCCACCGGGATTGACGAGTACTAGATGATGTGAATGCTCTGAAAACGATATGGGGACACTCTCAATCAGGGGATTTGCCGGATTCCGGAAGCTCATCTGTAGTAAACCGCCAATGGCGATGGTGAGTTGATCTAGGAGCCCTACAGGCTTTCCCCAAAATCTTTCTTCCGCCTCTCTTCCAATTGCAGCTAGTGTTCGAACATCCACACCCCCGTTATTGAAGAGCGAATTGAGGGCTGTGCCTAGAAGCATCTCCAGTGCAGCAGAAGAACTTAAGCCCGAGGCGAACAAGACGTCGCTGTCTATGAGCATGTTAAGCCCACCCAGCGTATAGCCGCGACCGGCGAAGCCAGCAGCGATGCCTCGGATAAGTTGAGTAGTGGGGTGTTCCGATTCGTTCGGTTCCAGGGCTGTCGTGTCGATTACAAAAGGACGCTCGAAGCCTTTGGAATAAACCGTCCATACGCACCCCTTGCTGGGGCTCACAGCGGCGATGACATCGAGATCGATAGCTGCGGCCAGGATACGTCCTCCATTGTGATCAGTGTGATTCCCCCCAATCTCACAACGGCCGGGAGCACTAAACAGCGAGTGCGGCTTCTCCCCGAAGATTTGTAGGAAGCTTGCCGTAAGACCACCATAGCGTCGATGTTGTCGGAGGATCACATCCTGTGCGTCCCCGTAGAGGAGAGAGAACTCGTTGCTTGATATCGTACGCGTGCTTGGAGGAGAAAGTATGGTCATCGAACCAGTCACCTTGGTGGCCTCGAAGAGAGGTAGCCGAGTGTCGATCATAGGCAAGGGTTTTGCCGGTGGCATATGATTTTAGTGAGGCATGAAAAGGTATGACACTAGAAACGCCACACAGACGTTGGAATCCGCTGCGACGAGAGTGGGTGCTTAACTCTCCTCACAGGATGAATAGGCCGTGGCAAGGACGAGAAGAGGCACTGCCCCCTACGGACAAGCCTCAATTCGATCCTCAATGTTACCTGTGTCCCGGAAATCAGCGTGCTGGAGGGGTGAAAAATCCCAAGTATGAGGGTGTGTATGCGTTTGTGAATGATTTTTCTGCTCTCCTGCCCACGGGTCCCATCACAGAAGAGCGAGTTATCTGTCGAGGGCTCGTAAGAGCCAAAGGAGAAGGGGGGAGATGCCGAGTGCTGTGCTTTTCCCCAAGGCACGATCTTACCTTAGCGGATATGGATATCCCGGCTATCGAGCGGGTGATCGGACTGTGGCGTGAAGAGTACGATGTTTTGGCTCGAGACTCGGCAATAGAATATGTTCTGACATTTGAAAACAAGGGTGAGATGATGGGAGCCTCTAATCCTCATCCCCATGGGCAAATATGGGCCACATCATACGTTCCCACTCTCCCTGCTAGAGAGCTCGACGCGCAAGTGGAGCATTTCAGGGCACACGGAGAGCCGCTTTTACAGGAGTATGTACGTTGGGAGTTAGTTCAAGGTGAGCGGCTCGTGGCGACAAACGAGGACTGGGTGGCTCTGGTTCCTTTCTGGGCGGCCTGGCCCTTTGAGGTAACGATCCTTCCACGCCGCCTGAGTGCCTCGATGCTCGAGATAGCACCGAATGAGGCCTGCTCCTGGGCTTCGATTTTGCGAGAGGTTCTCAGGCGCTAT
>JBILFA010000073.1:0-17359 GCA_044351795.1 Bdellovibrionota bacterium
GGTGTAGCCGTTCGAGTTGGTGTTGACGTCGCAGTAGCTGTTCGCGTTGGAGTGCGAGTCGGTGTTCGCGTGGCCGTGCGAGTTGACGTAGGCGTAGCTGTGCGAGTCGGTGTTACCAGCGGTAGTGGCGTCTCGTGTGGAGAGCCGGCCTCTCGCGGAGCTTCAGGACTCCCGCCGCTCGGTCTGCCTTGAGCAAGCGCCGTGACCAGAGCAAATACCACTGAGAAGATCGCTGTAGCTGTAACAGCAAAACCGATACGCCTGAGCTGCTTTGACATGCGGGGAACTCCTTCGACCGTCCGTGATGTTTCTAACCTCTTTTCGGGGTAAAGCTCGCTCGGCATCGCTTCCAGTTTGGTGGCTTGAGTCCTGCATTGGCCTGCGGAGCATGCACACATACCCACACGCAACATCGGGCAAAACGAGCTCAGGCTTTAGAAAAATAGTGTGACGAAGATTAATTTTTCGAGGGACACAGTCAGCATCGGACCGTAAGAGCCACATAACGCCTACCTATGACAGGAGTAAGCACCTCGCCGGTAGAAAGGGAGGAAGGGTGGTGCCCCGGCAGCCGTGAGGCAGTTGCGCTATGGTTTCGCTCACCGCCGCCAGGAAGCACAGCAACGTAGGCTGGAGCGCGCTGAGACTGCGAGCGTTGTGATTACGATCGAAAAGAAGAACACCATTGCAGCTCCGTCATAATCAGCTCCTGTCAGAGAGCTTCTCGGAAGCTCCCATCTAGGATCCACATTACCTTCTCGTAGACAGTATAGTTGCGCACCTGACTAAGGCTTTGGCCCGGTCCTACGATGTTGAGGAACCACGGCTTACGGATGCGCAGAAAGTCGCGGATCTGCGCGGATTGCTCGAGAGGGTCGCTGTCCAGATTGCAGACGAGGGTGTTGGAGCGGTCTGTCATGAGCCGTACTCGGTTGAAGTCCACGGATTCCGTTAGGGCAAGTTCTCCAGCGCTAATCACAAGCACAGCGGACGAGTGGCGAGCATTGAGCTCTTCAGCCTCTCTGATTGTGAGTTTCCTGGCATATGGTGCATGCGTTTTGCGCTCCAAGCGGGCCTCTTCCGCTGTCAAAATTGAGAACTTTTCGTCGGGTTCGAGTAGGACAGAGGCGTGATGGGCCTTGAGAGGTCCGGCTTCGTTGAATTTTCCGCGAGGAGCAAAGCCGGTAAGCGGTATGTACATCCGAGCGCCGAGATCCATCGCTGCCGAGGCTGCGCCTGTTTCACCGGTTGTGACAAATGCTCCTACATTGAAGCGATCCCGTGCAACTCGCATCGATTCGAATGCTTTGTCAGCAGTTTGTTGGAAAGGATGATCCGAATTATTCGAAATGTATCGAAGTTGGTCGAGTGGTTGGGGCGCGATGCTTGCGATCATGAGAATCTCCCGCCGAAACTGTCAGAATTCGAGTGGCAGGTTAGCAGGAATCGAACGCGGTTCAATCTTTATTTGCGTTTCCGAATTGTAGGCGGGGGTTCTTTGCGCTAGCGGCTGCTGCGCTGTCGATTGCGTTAACTGTGCCGGTGTCCTAATTCTCTAAGATACTCAAAGGTATAAATCCCCGAATCGTGCCCATCTCTCCAGCGAATGCCGAGGGCGTACTGACCGATGCTCCAGATCTCTGTGAGGTTGGTTTCCTCGGCGATTGTGCTCTCGACTATAGCCAGAGAACGCTTCTTTCCGGTGAGTGGCTTCGCATGAGAGGTGTCCCCGCGCTTCTCTTTGCACTCGGCACATGGACACTCTCTCCGCAGCTGTTCACTGGAGAGGTGTGAGGTCGTTCCGTCTCTCCAGGTAATTGAAAGTCCGGTTGAGCCTTCGCGCTTGATCTCTTGCGGTATCGGGTTCATCTATTCGCCTCTTCGTGACAAAACGCTTTGATAGTAGCTGTATAGGTCGGTTCTGGAAAGATTCGGTACTTCTGACTTTCGGACGTCCCATCGTCCCCTCGACACTTTCCATTTGCTGGGTGCGTGTCGATATGCTACCACGGATGTTTGTCCAAATATGTATAGCCTCATGAGGTAAAAGAGATGGGAAAAGGTGATAAGCGCAGTCGTCGTGGAAAGATCTTCAAGGCATCATACGGAAATGCCAGACCACAAAAGGTCAGCAAGGTTACCAAGCCCTCCTCGTCGGGCACTGCCGCAAAGAAAGCTCCTGTGACGAAGAAAACCAAGTAGTCCACGAGCCCGTAAGAGGTCGTCCGATAGAGTGGGCGCGACCTTACAGGGTTTGGATGGATTTCAAGCACGGCACCGTAGCGGGTAATGCTCCCGCTACGGTGCCGTTTTCTTGTACAGCTAAGGAGTGCGCAGAGAGTTTTGGTCTCGGTGCTTATCCAGCAGGAGCCGCCGCTATCATTTTCCTGTTCAGGAGGAGGTATTTGAAGAGCTTTGCTTCTGTCTCTCGGCTCATGGGGCGGCCGTACTGGCGAGCATAGCGTTGAGCCTCGACGTTGGCTGTGCGGTCGGCGGCGTGCGGTGCTCCGTCGAGCGCTTTGATAGTGTCGTCAAGCGTTCGCGACGCTTCAAAAGCACCTATACCCGCAAGACTGGATACAGCTAAAGCCAGGTTTTCCCGCGAGGAGTTGTCTATAACGGTAAAAACACCGTACTCTCTCGCGCGCTGGTTGATCTCGTAGGCTACCACAAAGGTTCGCTGCTCGTTCGAGAGTTGTGGGGTCAGGATAGTTTTCGAAGGATCCATCAAAGTTTCAAAAGATCCACCGAGCGCTTTATAGGTCGCAAGCAGTTGACCTTTCCTGTCCCAGTCGGCTTTCTTGACGCGATACCCTACAATCGTAGCCGTGATACCCGCAGCTAACAGTAGGCACAACATGAAAACCACCGCCGACCAGTTGTCCTTAAGAGGGGAGTAGCGCGTGGCACTCGAGGTCGACGTCGATTCGATAGGCATCTAGTAATCTCCGGTTACGTGGGGTGAGCTAGTAAGCGGGCTTCATTGTAAAGGGTGTCCAGAGCCCGTTCCAGTGAATTTATTCGAACCTCGTCCTCGGAACTCACCGACTGCTTGCCCCAGCAGTCAGCCAGAGCTTGCTTGTAGCTCTGAAGGGTTTTCAAGAGCCCCGCGCGAAGGGTCGGATCTTTCGCCTCGTGCTCGGCGAAGATTTTAATGTCTTGGTAACGCTTCTGCTTTGCCGCGAGTCGCTGTAGCTCCATGGTGAGTGCTCTTTCTTCCTAGTGATTAATGGCTCGCAGGTGGAAAAACCTCCTACCGGCTCAATGAAGGCAGCAGAAATAGCCCAGCTCCGGCTGTTTAACCGTTTATCTGCTCGTTCAGGGATGATACTAAATAGGCGCTGCCGGGGAAAGCCCGGGCTTTGTGAACTCGTTAAATGAGACGGTTGCTGGCATATTTTCTCGGAATCCGTCAGATGGAATATTCGTCATGACACGCCGTCGCCCTGCACTGAAAAAGCCGATCTCGACCGCCGTATTTCCCGGTTCGTTCGATCCTCTGACTAACGGTCACGTCGATATTATCGAGAGATCGGTAGAGATATTCGATACGGTCATTGTCGGCGTGCTCAGCAATCCGTCGAAGAGCTCTCTCTTTACCCCTGAGGAGCGAGTGAAGCTCATAGCGACTCAGTTTGCGCGGCTCAAGGGGCGAGTGCATGTAGCGAGCTTCTCCGGATTGCTCGTAGAGTTCGTCCAAAGTGTAGATAGTCGCGTAATCGTGCGTGGGTTACGAGCGATCTCCGACTTCGATTACGAGGCTCAGATGGCACTCATCAATCGCAAGCTCTCACCTAAGATCGAGACATTCTTTCTCACCGCCCGAGAGGAACACTCCTATATTAGCTCTTCCGTGGTGCGTCAGGTAGCTATGCTCGGTGGTGACGTGTCTGAGATGGTTCCGGCTGTTGTGGCTACGGCGCTCAAGAAAAAGTACAAAGACAAGCAGAATCGCCAGGGTGCCGTGGGTCCGGCGTAGTTTCGGGGCTCTCTTTGTAGTGGTCTATTTCAAAAGAACACTAACGTCGATGAGACTAACGCCCCTCATGGACAGGTTGAGTGCGCAGCTCACACATTACGAAAAATAACGAACGCGGCGGTCGCCAGCACTAGAATACCAAATATCTTGCGCAACACGGCTGATGGAATGCGGTGCTTCACGTAGGCCCCAACGGTCATTCCAAGACCTGAGCCGAGAAGGAAGACGAGGCTTGTCCGGGCATGCTGGACGGAGAACTGATCCAGATGTGCAACGAATCCCGATGTGGATATGAGGAAGATCGCAACGAGCGAGGTTGCCATTGCTCGCTCCACCGGTATGGCCGTGACTATCAGCAGTGCCGGTACGAGCAGAAAACCGCCGCCCACGCCGAAGATGCCTGAGAGCATCCCTGCCGCTAATCCAGCAAGCAGTAGCTTCGTAGCGCACGCGAGGTTGAAGCGCAGTTCGCCGACAGCGCTGTGCTTACATGCCAACGCGCTTATCGCTGTCTCCAGACGGCCGCGAAGCATCTGTATTCCTACGACTACCATTATGAGAGCGAAGAGAAGGAGCGAAAGTCGCTCTGGTGTGTGTTCGCCGATAATCGCTCCCAGTGGGGCGGAGATGACTCCTCCCAATCCAAGGACCGCCCCAGCTCCCCACAGTACCTGACGACCACGAGCTTGAAGAGCGGCGCCATACAACGCCGTGCTCCCGACCACCACGAGGGAGAGAGCTACCGCCTTACGGAAGTCGAGCCCGAGGCCGTACACCAGGAGCGGCACAGCGAAGAGCGATCCTCCGCCTCCTGTAAGACCAAGGGAAAGACCAACGAGAGCTCCGTACAACAGGGAGAGCATACTCTATCATCACCCCCGCTGTATGGGGCCTCGAAAGCTCGAGAAGAGGCCATCTACGTGCACCACGTCGAATCCTCGCGCCTTGAGGAATGAGCTCGCGAGAGCTGCTCGGTATCCTGACCCGCAGTGAACGAAGAGACGCTTGGAGGTAGGAAGATTCTCGAGCTGATCCTTGATGCGTGTGTAGGGCATGGAGAGGGCTCCTTCGAGGTGTGCGTTTCGATGCTCCGCGGTGGTTCTCACATCAATGACCTTACCTTGCTCCAGAGCAGCGAGCACATCGAACTCCTCAAACCGAATGCGAGCCATCTTTTCCGTCAGGAGTTTGTACGTCCGAGCCTCCTCGACCGTTATCCACCCGATCACCTTGTCGAATCCGATGCGGTAGAGCTGACGAGCCGCAAGTTCGGCGTCCTCAGGGCGTTCGAGCATCAAGAGTATCTCGTCGTGTGGATCGAGGAACGACCCGGCCGCGTTCGGGAAGAACGATGAGTGTAGCGGTGCCCAGATAGCGTGGGGAACGTGAGCAGTGTCGAAACTCTCGGGATCTCCTCGCGTGTCAAGGATCCTCACAGTAGAGCTCTGTGCGGAGCGTGCGAACTCGTGAGTCGTAAGCTTAAACGGGGTTGGTATCCCCCCGGTAACCGCTACGCCATCACGGTTTACCCGCTTCATCGTAGCGAAGTACAGAGGAGGGTCGGGCTGCCCCTCGAGGATGTCTTTAACGAAGGCTTCACTATCGGCTGAAGCGAGCCTGAAAGGAGCGTTGAAGCGTCGCTCGTATCCGAGCGTCGTGATCGGCACGGCTCCGAGCGACTTGCCGCACGCGCTCCCGGCTCCGTGCCCGGGCAGCACCTGCAGGTAGTCGGCGTACGGAGCGAGACGCTCCACGAGGGATGCCCGAAGGGTGCGTGCAGATGGCTCCATGACGTTCTTCACGCCCGCAGCCGATTCCAAAAGATCCGGTCTGCCGACGTCTCCTACGAAGAGGAAGTCTCCAGTTGCGAGCGCCAGCGGCTCATCTGCTCCGCCGCCGACATCGGTTATGAGGAAGCTGATGTGTTCCGGGGTGTGCCCCGGCGTGTGAACGGCTTCAAGCCGGATATTGCCGACCGTAAAGGTATCCCCGTGCCTGAGGAGGTGAGTATTGCTCCGCCCTTTGGGCCACTCGTAGGTCCATCCCGGACCGCCTTCGTCCGAGAGGTAGAGGTGTACGCTTGGATTTGCCGCGAACTCGCGCGTGCCGCTCACGAAGTCGGCATGGATGTGAGTTTCGGCCACCGCAGTGATGCGGAGACCGTTTTCGGCGGCGAGCTTCTGATACTGATCAATGTCACGCTCCGGATCTATCACGAGCGCTTCACCTGTTTTCTGACATCCTATCAGGTACGCGTATTGGGCGAGGTAAGGGTCAAATATCTGTCTGAGTAGCATAAGCCTCCTTCATGCCTCATGTGTACGAGAATTCAACGGCCTGGAGTGTGAGGTTTTAACAGGCTGCGGAAAAATGCTCTTCTGCTGCGAAATCCGATCTTTTGGCGCTGGCCGAAGATGAGGGCGTGAAAAAATCCTCAATGTATCGCAGCGGATACACCTGCGGTTTTTTCACGCTCTCATCTTCGACCATCACCAAAACCTCGAATTTCTCGCTACGAAGCCATTTTCCCGCAGCCTGTTAAAGGTTCGGTTCATGTCGGCTAGGTTGCACAACAACTCCCCTTATTGGAAGAACGGCGGTTATTCCACGGCATCCGCGCAAGCACCATCGCCATCCCGCAGGTGTCTGTTACCCCCGCAAACACGAGTCCCGCTCCCACAAAAGCCGAGAGTCCGATCCATGCCGGGCTCATGAAGTACCCGAGTGTGGATCCGATAAAGACGAGAGTGCCGGCGGCGATCCGTACTTGACGCTCGAGGGAGATCGTTCTGCGTCCTTCGATAACCGGCAGCCCCGAGCCTTGCCACGCTTGCATCCCACCCTCCATTACTCGAAGAGGTGTGCTAGCGTGGCCGCTGAGCTTTTCGGCCGCCTGCCGAGCTCTGCCACCGGAGCGGCATATCACCACAACCTCCCGTTTGCCCTGACTAAGTCGTGAAACCTCGCTTGGGCTCAGTTCGGTGAGGGGATGAAGTACGGCGCCTTCGATATGGGAGTCTTCAAACTCGGACGGGGTTCGCACATCGAGAAGGAGCACGCTCTGTTTTTGAGCGGCGACCTCTTGTGGGGATATGGTTGTGGATAAACCAACGTGGATCGTGACGGTCATGAGTCCTCTCAGATTTTAAGGTTGACTGTATCTCTATCTAATCATATTACTATATAGTAATGCGCACTACCAAAGGCAAGTACAAAAGCGTCACATCGAAAAAGGTAAAACAGAGCACGAGGGCTCTCACCGATGCCCATGTATCGGAGATAGCTCGGTTCTTCGGGGTTCTCTCCGAGCCGTCTCGGCTAAAACTCCTGAGGGCTCTCATGGAGCGCTCCATGAACGTATCGGAGTTGATGCAGGCTACCGGCATGAAGCAGGGGAACGTCTCGAAACATCTCGCTATGCTGCTCAACGTAGGCGTTGTCGCGCGCGAACAGGAGGGGAACTTCGCTCACTACTCAATCGCCGATCGCACCGTGTTCGCCCTGTGCTCATTGATGTGCGCGCGGGTGGAGCAGCGCGCGTTAGAGCGTGTGCGGATGCTCGGCTGAGGGATTATCTCGCACAAGATTCGGCGTTAGAGGGCAGTTGAGCCGGTTGCTAGCGTGGGCTGTGTTTAACAGGCTGCGGACAAATGCTCTTCTGCTGCGAAATCCGATCTTTCGGCGCTGGCCGAAGATGAGAGCGCGAAAAAATCCTCAATGTATCGCAGCGGATACACCTGCGGTTTTTTCACGCTCTCATCTTCGACCATCACCAAAACCTCGAATTTCTCGCTACGAAGCCATTTTTCCGCAGCCTGTTAAGCGTGCGTTGGTTTCTCACATCTCTGAAATGGGTATCGATACTAAGTACTTACACTCGCTTGGTGAGCCTTGTTCAGTGTGGTGCTCGTCTTGGAGTGCTTGTCTTAAGTTACAAGAATCCTTAATCTTTCAATGACTTGAGTTAGATTCGTGAGGCGTTTATAGTGATGGTCCTTTGAGCGTGTCGGCGGGGGTTACTACCTACGCAGGCCTTTAAAAGCTTCAAGGGAGCCTCGAGGCTCTTAGTCCCGCAATCAACCCGGATTAAGCCGTGCGAGTGAGGTGTTCCAAGTGGTGACTGAAGTGGTCCCTAATGAAATTGGTGTAGGAAAAAACGATATGTCTACTGAACGTACCCTTTCTATTATTAAGCCCGATGCAACCGCGCGTAACTTCGTCGGTAAGATCCTCTCTCACTTCGAGGATGCAGGGCTCAAGATCGTCGCATGTAAGATGATGACCCTCACTCCTGAGCAGGCAGGCGAGTTCTACATCGTACACAAGGATAGACCTTTTTACGGCGAGCTGATCGACTACATGGTGTCAGGCCCGGTTGTAGTGTCCGTACTCGAGGGGCCGGATGCGGTGAACTTGAACCGCAAGCTTATGGGCGCCACCGACCCGAAGAAGGCTGATGCCGGAACGATCCGTGCTTTGTATGCCGAAAGCATCGCAGCAAATGCTGTTCACGGCTCCGATAGCTTGGACAATGCAGCGGTCGAGATCAAATTGTTCTTTCCAGAACTTTCATAGGTGAACCGTGATCGAGCCAGTGAAGGATTTTTTCAATTACAGCTATTCTGAGCTGGCCGATCTCCTCCAATCCGAGTTCGGTGCTACCCGTTTCCGAGCCACTCAGCTTTTTGAGTGGGTATATCGGAAAGGAGTCACCGATCTCGAGCAGATGACCAACATCAGTCGTGAATTGCGAGAGAGGCTTGCAGCGAGCTTCTCCTTTCCAAAAGCTCGCATCCACGAACGCCTCATTAGTGTCGACGGCACCAGAAAATATCTCTTCGAGGTGGAGGGAGGAGATCTGGTTGAGTCGGTAATGATTAAGCAGCCAAATCGGATGACCCTATGTGTTTCCTCGCAAGTGGGGTGCGCTATGGCGTGTCGGTTCTGTCGGACGGGTACGATGGGGCTCAAGCGAAGTCTCTCCACGTCAGAGATAATGCAACAGGTGAACGGCGTCATCGAAGACGCGAAGAATTTCGGGGATTCGTTCTCGAATATCGTGTTCATGGGCATGGGTGAGCCGCTCCACAACTTCGATGGTGTGACGCGCGCTGTGAAGCTCCTGACTGAACCCCGAGGCATCGGTATGTCTCCTCGCAAGGTGACGGTGTCCACAGTCGGGTTGGTGCCTGCGATTCGCAAGCTTGCGGCGAGCGATGTTTCAGTAAGCCTTGCTGTTTCTCTCAACGCTACTACCGACGAGATCCGTTCGCAGGTTATGCCGATTAACGATCGGTTTCCGATCTCTGAGCTTCTTGCTGCGGTGAAGGATTTTCCCGTTGGTCCGCGCAAGAAGGTCACCATCGAGTATGTGATGCTGGGCGGCCTCAACGACACAACGCAGGATATGCAGCGCCTTGCGAAGATGATGCGAGGTTTGCCGGTGAAGATTAATCTGATCCCGTACAACGACAACGCCGGACTCGGTTTCAATTCTCCGGCGAAGGAGTGGGTACACACCTGGCAGCGGTATCTGAACACGCAGGGGCACCAAGCCTTCATCAGATGGTCGAAGGGTGCTGACATCGCGGCGGCATGCGGACAGCTCGCCACCAACTCAAAGCGCCCTTCGCGCTTGCCGGTGATGAATGATCAGCAGGCGGTGGCCTGACTCAATTATAGGTAATGCAGTGGCAGCACATGTGCTCGTAGTGCCCAAGGGGTTCCTAGGTGACATCCTCCTTACGAGCCCCGTTATCGAGGTGCTCAAGCAGTGCGCTGCCCCCCCTCGCATCTCGGTGCTCTGTTCCCCATCGCTTGCAAAGCTCATCTCCCAGGATCCCCTGGTCGACAACGTGATAGTGTTCGACCGGAAAGGAGAGCATCAGGGATTCAAGGGGCTCAAGCTCTTGGCAAGGAAGCTGCGTGAGGAGCGGTTCGACCGGGTATATTCGTTCCATCGGTCCCCACGTACGAGCATCCTCTTATGGTGGTCGAGAATCAAGGAGCGTATCGCTTACAGTGATGCCTTCCTAGGAAGGCTCTACTCGCGTCGCGTACGTCGTTCGCCCGTAGCCCACGAGGTCGTCAGAAACCTACAGCTCGTCGTTGGCGATCTGCAAGGAGATACGAGGGGCAATGTTGAGCAGCTCATCAACGGAGGGGCGGTAGAGGGAGGATCATTCGCACGTCTCCGTGTGCCCGAACCGAGCGACGAGCAGCTTTCAACCCGAGTGCGCGAGCTTGTGTTGAGTGATGGTCCGCCGTATGTAGTGATAGCCCCAGGGAGCGCCTGGGAAACAAAGCAGTGGAGCCCCGATAGATTTCGAGAGCTCGCGGCTGAGATCGCGCGACGCGGAACCCGGGTCATTATCACGGGAGCCCCTTCGGACAGAGCTGCATGTGATGCCGTGGCTCACGGTCTGCCGGGCTCCCTCGTTTGCAACCTGTGCGGTGAGACTAATGTGCTCGACATCGTTCGTTTGGTCAAAGGGGCACAGGCTCTGGTGTGCAATGATAGTCTAGCCCTTCACATAGCTTCTGCGGTACAAACCCCAACCGTAGCGGTGTTTTGCGCGACCTCTCCAGCGTTCGGTTTCGGACCTTGGCAGAACAGAGCGGTCGTGGTGGAGAAGCAAGACCTGTTTTGCAAGCCGTGCCGAAGGCACGGGTCGAGACAGTGTCCTACCGGAACACGCATGTGCATGACGGGAGTCTCAAGTACTCAGGTTCTTCGCCCTTTGGAGGAGTTCCTGATAGAGCAAGGGGTATGGATTCGGAGGAGTTAAAGCGGCTGTTTATGAGTGCCACTGTTGCCGTCCAGAATGATATGCAATCGCGTCAGTTCGAGCGCGTCTTTAGAGGTCCTTACCGGTTCTTGAGCCGAGAACCTCTATCCGACGAGGTTGCCAACAAACTCGTACACCTCGTGCGTGTGAAGTTCGACGAAGCCCCTCGTGGTATTTTGGGCGGGCGGGGCCGAAGTGTCACCGCGGAGATCGCCGGTCTCGGAACCGTTTTCGTAAAACGATATACTCACGGCGGGCTCTTGCGCTCCCTCACAGGAGGGAGGTTTCTAAATATCGGTCCGTCGCGTTCCCGCTCTGAGTTTCTGATGCTCGAGCGCGTTCGAGCAATTGGGATTAATGCGCCTCGACCCCTTGTGTATGTGAACAAGGGCTCCGTGTTCTACAACACGTGGCTCATCATGGAGGAGCTTCCCGATACCCGCACCTTAGTGGAGGTCAGTGTGAACGAGCCTGAGGTGCTCGACGATTGTATGGGGCGGCTGGCGCAGGATCTCCGCACCTTGGTGACAAACAAAATTCTTCACGTAGATCTTCACCCAGGAAATGTTCTAGTTGCCAAAGACGGCACAATTCACATCGTGGATTTCGACAAGGCGCGTCTGTTCCACGGCTCGGAAGCGCAGCTTAGGGAGTTATATCTGAGGCGTTGGAGGCGCGCGGTCATAAAGCACGGACTCTCTCCCGTTCTTACCGAAAGTATGTCCCTCATACTGCGGAGCTACCATGAATGACGGACAGGGCGATTCGCCCGTCCAATCCCGTCGCCGCATACTGATAGTGCTTCTGGGCGCTATAGGGGACATAGTCCGCGGGATGAACGTCGCGGGGGCTATCAAGGATGCCGATCCAGGGGCCCACATTACGTGGTTAGTGGAGCCTGCCGGTTCTTCCTTAGTTAGTCTCAATCCCTACATAGACGACGTGATCGTGTTTCAGCGAAAAAGTGGATTTCGTGGAGTGCTCGAGGTTAGGAAAGATCTGCGATCGAGAACCTTCGATCTGACCCTGGATCTTCAGCGACACTTCAAAAGCGGTCTCTTCTCGTGGATGTCGCGAGCACCGAAGCGGATAGGGTTCCATCGCCGCGACGCGAAGGAGTTTAATTGGTTCTTCAATACGTGCACAGTACCGGAGCAGGGGGAAGAACTCTCCAAGATACAGCACTACCTGAGCTTTCTGGATGCGATTGGTGTCCCTCAGCCAGCCGCGCTGAAGTCCGGGCTGGAAGGTGTCACTTTGGGGCAGTTCTCAGCGGCATGGCGATCCGAGCTTGCTCCTCGTTACGTTGGGTTGGTACTTGGGTCTTCGTGGGATACGAAAGATTGGCCCGAGGAGGGGTATCAGGCCTTAATTTCGCAGGTTCGTTCGATAGGTGTCGAGCAAGTGGTGTTGCTCGGAGATCGATCGAAGGTCGAGATGGCCGGTCGATTGCAAACGGTCGATGCAAACGTTTCGATCGTAAATCTGGTTGGGCGAACGTCGCTCCAGGAAGCAGTCGCCGTCATTCAGGGGGCTCAGGCGTGTGTCGGACCGGATTCCGGTCCTGCGCACATCTCGGGAGCAGTAGGCACGCCGCATGTGACGTTGTTCGGTCCAACCTCCATGACCCGCAACGTCCCACGAGGATGCGATAGCTTCGTCATCGTGTCCAAGGTCGGGTGTTCTCCGTGTAAACGCCGGGTGTGTCCGGGGCTTAACAAGGTGTGTATGAGGCTCATAACTCCCGTGCAGGTCTTGGAGCAGCTAAAACGTGCAATTACAGCCCCTTGACATCATCGACCTCTGGTAGCGTCAAGATGTTCTCCTTGCTATAAAGCCTACATGAAAAAGATTCAGCGCGAGGAGCTCATTGAAACGCTCGATCGGATGGTATCTATTCCGATCTTGGTCACGGGTGATCTGATCCTCGATCGTTACATTTGGGGAAGGGTTGACCGCATCTCTCCGGAGGCGCCTGTCCCTGTTGTAGAGGTGAGTAAGACTGACGACAGACTTGGCGGTGCGGGCAACGTAGTTCGCAACTTGCGTGCGATCGGCGCGGCGGTAGAGGTATCAGGGATCATTGGGGATGATGAGGATGGCCAGAGTCTCCTCAATCTACTTTCGCAGATCGGTGCAGGACATTCGGGCGTCATCGTCGATTTGACGCGGCCAACCGTTCTCAAGACCAGAGTTATTGCACAGACCCAACAGATCGTGCGCATCGACCGCGAGAAGCGGGGAGAGGGACCGTCGTCTGTCTCTCAAGGAATGGCTTCCGTTCTCGAGAAGTCCATCGACTCTCATCGCGCGGTGATCGTGTCCGATTACGGCAAGGGAGCAGTTTCTCAGGCAGTGCTCGATCGTCTATGCGATGCTAAGCAACATGGCCGCCTTGGTCTTGCATCGCGCCCGCTCTTTGTAGATCCACATCCTTTCAATTACGACAGGTATCGTTGCATGAGTGTAGCCAAGCCGAACCGTAAGGAGGCAGAGATCGCCTCCGGCGTTTCGATCTCCTCAACGCGCGATGCATTCGCGGCGGCAGATATTCTCAGCAAGCGCTGGAACGCGGAGATGATGGTAGTAACGCTCGGCGAGGACGGTATGATCGTCAAGATGGCGGAAACAACGGAAGGGATCCACTTAAAGACGGCGGCCAAGGAGGTTTTCGACGTCAGTGGAGCGGGTGATACCGTGACAGCTCTGTTCTGTGCGGCGCTTGCGGCGGGAGCTTCACCTACCGTTGCTGGGATACTGAGTAATATTGGGGCAGGTATCGTCGTATCCGAGGTGGGAACGGTTGCTATCGACCCGGAAAGGCTCCGTTCGGAGATCTCTCGTTGGGAGGCAGACTGAAGATGTCACCCCCAGCCGTAGTAGTACGTAGTATGACAGGATTTGCCCGTGTCGCTCACGGAAGCCTGGGGGTGGAAATTGATGTAGAAGTCCGATCGGTTAATCATCGGTTTCTCGAGGTCAATCTCAAGATCCCACGATCGTACGCAGCCTATGAACGCGACGTAAAAGCGATCTTCCAGCGCCTACACAGGCGTGGTCGTATCGATGTCTCCGTAGTACGGCGCATCGTGGGGCAGGTTGTAGCGCAGTCGCCGGAGCGAACCGAGGCGTTTGATCGTCTGGTCAAGAGCTACACTGCGGCGTGCAAGAGATATGGTGCGGGAACGGCGGGCTTGAGCACGTTTTTAGGACAGCTCGTTCTGCGAGAGCAGGCTCCAGCAGATGAAAATGCAACTCCTTCCGAGGGTGAAGTAGCAGATCTGCTCGAAGTACTCGACAAAGCGAGCGAGGCACTCGCCGCGATGCGTGAACTCGAAGGAGAAGCTCTTGTGGCTGATATCTCCAAGCGCCTCGCTCGTATCGGTACGATCATGACCGAGATCTCCCAGGGGGTGGAATCGGCCCCGCTCCGGCTCAAGGATGTGCTCGAATCTCGAATACGCGCTCTGGCGCCTGAGATAAAAGGTGACCCGCAACGCTTGGCGGTGGAGGTTGCGTTTCTGGCGGACAAGGTGGACGTGAGCGAGGAGCTTTCGCGCCTCAAGGCGCACCTTGATCACTTTTTGACAACATTAAAAGGGCACTCGGATGGAGTAGGGCGGAAGCTTGATTTCATCGTTCAGGAGATCGGACGAGAGCTCAATACGATCGGATCGAAGGCGCAAGATTCGCGCATACAGAGCTTGGTGGTCGATGCCAAGGCCGAACTCGAGCGCATTCGAGAGCAGGTTCAAAACGTGGAGTAGGAAGTATGGATCCGGGGTTGCTTCGAAAGGGGATCTTGTTTGTTCTCATAGGGCCCACAGGGAGTGGAAAAACTACCCTTTGCTCTCGACTACTTTCGGAGTTTCCCTCCGACTTGCAGTACTCGGTTTCGGTAACGAGTAGATCTCCCCGCCCTCAAGAGGTACCGGGAGAGAGCTATCATTTCATGTCACGACAGGAGTTTGAGGAGCGTCGTCAACGTGGAGAATTCTTCGAGTGGGAAGAGATACACGGTAATCTGTACGGCACCCTCAAGTCCAATCTGATTAACGGTATCGACGCTGGAAAAGACCTCTTGTTTCAAATCGACGTAAAAGGGGCCCTTAATTTCAAGCAGGCGTTTCCCGACAATACAGTTACGATATTCATCATTCCGCCGAGTTTCCGGGCTCTCAAAGAGCGATTGCTCGGTAGAGGTACAGTGGATCCGGTAGAGGTGAGCAGACGGTTCATCACCACCCGAGACGAGTATGCCGCACTTTTGGAGCTGACGGGAAAATCGGGGCCGATCGACTACCTCATAGTGAATCACGAGCTCGACCAAGCCTACAGTCAGATTCGATCCGTAGTTACGGCCGAGCGGGCGCGATTCCATCGAATAGATGCCGCTTCGGTTAAGCGTTTTTGTGAGCTCGAAGTGCTCGAACAGGAGGTAAAGTGAGAACAGCACCAAAGGGGATACAGTCTATGCCGATACTAAGATTCATAACTGCCGCTGCAGTGCTGTGTGCTGGAATCGGGTGCTCGCCCTCGGCCCCGCGTGAACCCAAGCGTATCGAAGAGATCCGTCCTATTCCTCCTGCTCTCCGGGTTACTAGCTACACGATCCAGCGCAGAGATCTCCAATCCACCCTTTCTAAAGGGACTGACAACGCGATCCGATTGGTCCCGATTTACGAATCTGTAGCTTCACGGCTCAGCTATGAGTACCGCGTGTTCGACGTCCGCCCAGGTAGTATCTATTCGCTGCTTGGGTTGGAGAACTCCGATATCGTCGTAGCAGCCGACGGATTCCTGATCAAGAAGCCTGAACAGTTTGTGTTGTACGTCCAACTCCTGACAAAGCAGAACGAGGCTACGATCGAGATTCGACGCGGAGGTGAGCCGAAGCTGTTGAAGTACGCGTTTTTACCGGCACTCTAGCGCCGCGGGCACCTCTGTAGAATACTGGCTTAGCTAGGTCTTTCTCGGGGGTTCTCATGGTTAGAATTTTTTTTGCGCTTGCCGCAGTCTGCCTTTTCTCTCAATTTGCTGCCGCGCATGCTGAGGGGCTCGAGAGCTACGTGGCCTCGCTTGGGCCAGCTTCTGCCATCAAGGTAGTCGACAGCACGGCGTCGGGGCCGACGCGTGTCGCCTTCCAAAGCCAAGAGTGGCGCGGAATCTCCTGGATGCACGAGCTCCTGATCAAGAACCCTGCAATTCTCAGCCGTCGTGATGTGGTGCTGGTGTTGCTGACTGGTGGGGAGGGCGGCAGTGATCAGCAGCGTTCAGCCGAGAAGTTGGCTGATGCCCTGGGTGTTCGTGCGGTTGTTTTGACTCGCGTCCCGAATCAACCGTTATACGATGGAAAGAAAGAGGATGTTTTGCTGTCGTTCTCTCTGGACCAATATCGCCTCTCTGGAGACGCCTCGTGGCCGCTTCTCTTCCCGATGGTTTCGAGTGTCGTGAAGGGTATCGACACACTCGAACAGGTCTTGGGAGAGCAGAGGCTCAAGGTCGTATTAATCGGGGCCTCGAAACGAGGCTGGACCACCTACCTCACAGCGGCGGTTGATTCACGCATCGCGGCGATGGTGCCCACGGTGTTCGAGATGGTTTCGATGCAGGCGCAGATCGCATTGATGCGTGAACGGTACGGCCGGGACTCTGAGAAGATTCGACCCTACACAGCCCTTGGCTTGACCGACAGTCTGCGAGAACCGCGCGTGGCGCAGCTTATATCCTGGATCGATCCGATCGAGTACTTCCCGCGCTACACGATGCCGAAACTGGTGTTGCTGGGAGCAAACGATCCGTATTGGGTAGTCGACTCCGTACGTCGATACTGGGACGCTCTTCCAGAGCCCAAGATGCTGCGCATCCTGCCAAACGTGGGCCACGGAGTTTTAGGAGAGGCGGCTGCGGGCGAAGCTATCGTGTCGTTCGTCCGTACCGTGATGGACGGTCAGCCGATTCCACAAGTCGCATGGCGCTACTCATCGAGCGCGAATGGCCGAGCAGTGGTTTCGGGTCAGGGCCGGGAGCCGCTCTCGCGCTGCTCGCTGTGGCGTGCCACCTCGAGTACGCCGGATTTCCGCGAGGCGAGATTCTCGCCGCTCGAGTGCCGGGTAGTGGACGGAGGAAAGCGCTTCACGGGATCGATCGAGGCTGCACCGCACGAATACACCGCCGTATTCGGGGATCTCGAGATCTCTACGAGCCGAGGGGGGAAGATAGTCGTATCGACGGAATCGCAGGTGTACTCGAGGGGCATGCGTCAGCCTGGAAAGGATAAGGAGATCAATTAAGGAGCCTACCATAGAGGGCCCGAGTAAAGAGTAGATCTCCCCCTATTTGCCGGAGGCAAGGAATATTTCTTGACCGGAAGCGATTACTCCCGTGACGATAGAGATTATGCATTTCGCTTTTTCAGTAATTAGAGCTAGCGCGATCTGCGTGGTCACGGGACTGACAGTATACTGCCTGTTCAACGCCATCGAGTGGGCGGCCCTCGGAAGCATGTCCACCTGCGGCATGGGTCCAGACGGGTGGGAGGAGAGCCGCAAAGGAGATCAATAAACCCAGCCTCATTCATTTTTGAAAAAAA
>JBILFA010000081.1:0-16130 GCA_044351795.1 Bdellovibrionota bacterium
ACATGGCACGACCTTGCCAAGCCGGAGTACTTCGACCTGATCGGTGCAGGGGATCCACGCAAGAGCGGTAGCATGCACGCGATGTACGAGATCATACTGCAAGGAGCCGGATGGGACGAGGGATGGCGACTATTGCAACGCATCGGTGGTAACGTACGAAACTTCTCAGGCGGCGGCACGCAGGTCGGAAAGGAGATAGCTACAGCCGAGGTGGTATACGGTTTGGCGATCGACACCTATGCCGGTGATATCATACGTCGAGTCGGGGCTGACCGTATCGGATTCGTAGTTCCGGAGGATTACGCGTCGGTCAATGGTGATGGTATCGCCGTACTCAAAGGGGCACCCCATCAGGAACTGGCTAAAGCCTTCGTTGAGTTCGTTCTTTCCGAGAAAGGACAGAGGCTATTCTATGCAGCCAAGGGCACTCCCGGCGGCCCGGTGGAGTTCGAACTCGGAAAACTTCCCCTTCTTCCGACGTTATATGGGACTACACCTACGAGCTCAGTTGTGTCGCAAAGCCCCTTCGACTGGAAAGGGATACTCAAGTACGACGCGGAGCTTGCGGGTTCACGGTGGAGCCTCGTGAACGACCTGTTCGGCGTATACATCCTGGATCTGCACGAGCGACTCGTGTTGCACGCCAGAAAACACAAAGAGAGTGGTGACACATCAGGCTCCCTCCTATATCCGCCACTCCCCTTCTCGGAAGCTGATTCAATCAAGATGAGCGCGGCAGGAAGCTGGGGCTCCGACACCGCGGAGAGAAGCTCTGCCCTGCGCAGATGGGCAGAGGACGCAAGATCCGCTCTTCCAGCACCTTCCGGCACCTTCGTGCAATTTAGAGCAGTTCCTGCTCTGCTCTTCACACTGCTGCTCGGCGGGATGTTGTTGCGCCGCTTCTCCTCAAGGTAATTCGCGGTCATCACTCGTTTCACGACGCTGCGGGTCGCCGACTCCGTGCTCGCTACTTCCTAGTCACAGAGACCTTGCAAAGCGCCACGTAACAAGCACCGAGAGTGTCAAAAAGACCACGGCCGGTAGGGTTTGTAAGAGGCCATCTCTGATACGAATCCGCACGAACACCCCACACAACATGAGTAACGAGAGCCCCGCACCGGCAAGAAATCCTAACAATGGAAGCCAGAGTCCCACAACGAGCCCCAAGGCCCCAAGCACCTCTAACGAGCCCGTGACGTATCGCAGATGCGATACGCCCCAACGCTCAAACTCACCCACCATCGCCTCGGCGAACAGACAACGCGTTCCGTATATGAGGAATGAGACAATCAGAAGGAGGGTTGGCAGATCGAGAGCGGGCATGATTAACAGTCCTTAGCTTGCGGGTACTCAACAGGCCGGAGGCGAGAATCTCGAAGCCGACCTCACTCGTACGCAGACCGTTACTGGGTGCGAGGCTAAGATACCTTATTGTCATCCGCAAGAGAGCAGACTACGATCGCACCTGGGTGCGGTCGGTTTTAATAATCAGTAGTCTTTTACACGCACTAGCAATTATCGTTACCAAATATAGCGGCAAGCACGAAGGCTCCACATGAATAGCATCCTCTTAGCGATAAAGATTCTCGTAGCGACCTCAATCTTTTTTGTGTGGGTTGTACGCTACAAGAATATCGTCGACGAGTTCGCGCAGTATGGTATTCCAGCACCCTTGCGAGATCTTACGGGGATTCTAAAGCTAACCTTCGCAGCGATGCTACTGCTGGGACAAGACGATCACTACGTCACACTCCTCGGCTCTCTTGGAATCACCTGCCTCATGGCGTGCGCTCAGGTCGTTCACATCCGAGCCGGTACAGCCACAGCTCGACGCCTACCGTCATTGGTGCTTCTAACGCTCTCAGGGGCGATCGCTTACTATAGCGTGATGGTGGTTAATTAGTTACAGAGATCGACTGATTCCCGGCTTCATGTCCGCCCACCGTCCGTCACGCGAGGTCCATGGATGATTGCTCGAAAGGTCTTTTTCCTCGTGAGCGTCTGCGTCCTCTCACTGACGTTCAGCGCTGTCGGCTATCTGCGCGGGATCCCCTTACTCCCGACAGGACCTAACTTTAACACGGCAGAGGTCACCACATCGCTCTGGCACTCTCGATCCCTTCGCCCCGAGCGCTTCGACCAGATATATCGTGAGGCCCGTGAGCTCAGCGCGACTGCTGGAACCGAGGTGTGGCAGGACGTCTTTGCTCTCGATATCCGCGGAGAGCTAGCTCCCAAGCACTCGCTCTTGAGCTCTATCATGGCAGTACCGTTTTACGCAGTGCTCGGCTACTTCGGTTTCTGGGTGCTTAACCAAATTCTCTTTGTGTGGTTAATGTATTCCATCTACTCGATAGCTACACGCCTTGCGGGGCGAAGTCTGCCGCTTACCACTCTCGTCGTAACCCTGCTCTTGTCACCGCTCATCATGCACTTGTACGGGTTCTCCTACGAACTGCACGGGTGTGTCCTCATCATCGGGGGCTTGAACATGATGCACAGACGCCCGTCCCTGGGGGCCTTCTTGATGTCGCTCTCGGTGCTGGTGCGTCCATCGTTCGTTTTGATCGTGGTCCCTCTTGTCTCTGCTATGTATGCGCACACTCCGGACTGGCAGCGCGTGATACTTCGCCGTAGTGGAGGGCTTGCCCTCGGTCTAGGGATCTTTCTCGTGGTGAACTACCTTCTGTGGGGGAGTCCGTTCACGACTGCTTACCAACGCTTACCGAGCTTCCGAAACGGGGAGCTTTTCATCTTACCGCATCCATTGGGATTCGATCTCGAAACATTCGTGAGCGACTGGCCGACGAAGCTCTGGGGACCGGCTGGGATATTTCCTTTGACTTCGTGCCTCTTTCTGTCGCCTTTGGTGGTTCTCTCGGCCCGTCATCGGAGCGAGCGGTGGTTCGAGGGAGTGTGCCTTTCAACCGGCCTGTTGTACACGCTGTATATCTTCTCGTACCAAATGTGGATGGTAACGGGTCCGGGTAACCGTTTCCTCTTAGCAGCTACTTGTTTGTACATCCCTTCCTGCATAGCCTTCTTGGCGCGCGTAATGCCTGAAACTCGAGGTGCCGAAGAGCGGACCTAATCCGGCGTTAACTGTAGGCCACCTTCACGAAACAAAAGCTCATCTCTCAGGCGGTCGAAATCGCACCTATATGCTGGTCCGGTCAAAGAACAAGTCAGGTATTTTTAAGCTGTTAGCGAGGATGCGATTGGACAAGCTACCAGTGTTTTAGGCGTCTCTGATGAAAGTATCGGAGGTCTTGTGTAGTGCTGCTATCTGATACAAATTCGTGCAGGTCACTGAATACCTTGCTACGGTCGCCGACGCTCCAAAACAACCTACCCCGGTCGCGGCCGAAAGCGAGCGGTGTATAGAGCTTCTTGAGGAGGTCGTAGGGCGGAGAGTGTTCGTAGTTCAGCAGTAGTCCCAGGGACACCCGGCTTAGCTTACGATAGGTGAGCAGCTGGGCCTTGTGAATCGGAAGGAGCAGGGCGACGGATTTAAGTTCGACGATTACGGAGCGCTCGACGAGCAGGTCGATTCTGTAGCCGATATAAGGTCAATGACCGTGGGGATCCCGAGCTTCCGCACTCCACTGCCGTTGGGTTTTGGGATCTCAACCCTGCGAACAGCCGATGGCCGATACCTGCCATCAAGTAGGTCTTGTCGAATACGTTGCCAGTGAGTACGGGCATATGTGGGGAACTCCTCGCACGTCATCCCATCGGCGCCGGGGCTCCGTGATTACGCTTCACCTGCCGCCACGCCCGATGCACATTCTCACGGGCAAGGATTCGTTCCATCATTGTGTAGTTCAAGGCTGGGCCGTTCTCAAAACGCCGTGTTCCTGACCAGCTGTCCCGGTCGGGATTGTGCATATGCGAGTTCATTGAGGGGCTCCTCCTTGTCTTCTGTCTCCTGTTTGGTCCTTCGCCGTGTCTTTCCCATTATGGGTAAGAGTCAAACTCTAGGTGGCCTACTCTAATTCACTCAGATGAGATCTCCTCCAAACTGAAGGCTCGCAAGTCAAATGAGAAAAGTGCCAGGGGTGGCGGCCAGCCGCATTTAGTACGTTGCATTGCGTGCCTCCTCAACCATAATGCAGACTGATAACTTGGGAAGGTGTAGGTGGATAGTGGCGGCAGATCTGTTTCCACAACAAGAGGGGGCTCGACCCCGAGATGAAATTGTTCGTCTAATTCGAACCGTTGCGCAAGCCTACGGCTTCGGAGCTACCTCTGTTCCGCAAGCTTTAGCCGAGGAGTTATCGAATCGCCTCACCGAAGCGACTATCACCCCTCGTCTCTTCCGGGAAACACTCGGCGATATCCTTGCGAGTAATGCAATCAGCACCCGTGTGTGTCCCGACTTAGCCGATAATCATAAGCAGATCAAGCATGCCGAAAAGCTCCTTGCGAAGCTTGGGATATCACTCTTAGACGCGACAGATCACCTTCCGCCGGAACAGCAGTCGGTGGTCGAGATGCTCCGCGAAATCAAGACCGAGGTCGAAAATAGGGAAAAGGGGATAGATACCTTGTTACGTCTCTTCCTTCCAGACTTCGGGAGAGATCTCGCCTTGGATATTTCGTGGAGAAAGGGTCTCGGGAACCTCCTTGACTTGCTGCCGGATCCAACCACGCTCGCTGACCGGCAATTTGCGCGTGCTCCCCGTTTGGCGATGGAGGAGCCGCGCGTAGCGGCGGAGTACCTCACGAAGGTCGACGATATGGCGCGCTGGATCGTTGATTGTCTGCAAAAAAACGGTATTCAAGTACCAAAGTCGGTGCTCCTAAAAGCGCCGAGCTTTTCTTGGGGCCGGATAGAAGCGACGGGAGCTATTGCAGTCGTCTTCGAAAGCAGCAAGATCGAGCTGTGGACGGCCTTCGGCATGTTCGATGCGAGCGATATTCATCAGGTCATTCCACCGGCAGCCATCGACGCAATTAAAGAAAAGTTCCAACTGATCTCCGTGGAAGGTGACCGCACTCCGATCGCCTCCTTCTTGCACCCCGTCAGCCAATTCGTGGCCACTGTCGATGCCAAGGGAGCGGGGCTTCCGCCGGTCTTTAGAAGACTCTTGTCCTTGACCGACGAAGAGAGCCGTCAATTCGTATCTCTGTGGGCCGATGCGAAGCCTCCCGGCCGCCGCGCTGTGGGAGAGGAGCATGTTCTATCGGCAGCAGAGCGTACCAAGAACGCGGGATACTTTCGGCGACTCGCCCAAGGAGATCTTCGAGCTGCAGATAAAGAGACGCGGCTCCAGGCCTTTGACCAACTCATTTGTGCGGGTCAGGAGTACCTACCCATTCTGCTCGATGTTTTTGGCGAAGAGCGAGACGCCCAAGCTAAATCGGCTATGTTCAAGCAGCTGATAAAGTACAAACAGATCTTAATGAAGTATCCGAAATTTGGGGTGGCCGTCACGGCATGGCTCGACACCGAGCTTGCTCAGAATTCCGACGATGAACAGCGTCCGCTCTCCTCACTGGCCTATAACATAATCGGGGATCTGCGCGATGTCGGTCCGATTGCACCGGAACAGATGGTTCCCTTGTTGGTTCGTTCACTTGACGTCTTCCCAGATCCCCAATGGCCTTTGGATCTTCTAGTCTTGTACGGGAAATCCGGCGTGCGAGCTGAGCCACGGTTGCTCGAACTCGCCCGGAGCGACAAAAAGCTGCTTCAGCACTATGCGAATCGGGCGCTTGCCGCCTTGTATCGCTAAACGGGACATGGTTAGCGCCTTAACAGGCGTTATGACTGCGCAGTTATCGTTACCGGAAACACCACCGACAGCCCCTGCCAATAACGCCCAGCGATCGGAGATCGCAAGGGAGTGTTTAACCGTCGCCCCTGCCCTGTCGCGTTTTGAGTATCTGTTAGATGTAACCGAACGCTTGGTTTCGCAAGGAGATCTCAGTCGAGTTAGCGGGGTTACTCAGGAACTGCGAGAGAACACATCAGATGCTCGGCAGGCACTGGAATACCTAAAAGACGTAGCGAAGGAGTGCATACATCCGCATGACGCCGCTGAGGTGCATGCACTCCTCGAACAGAGCGTACGGTATTCCGAGGCCTTTCACGTCGCACAGATTCTGCATCAATATGAAGTGCTTTCGCCTGAACAGATGGCTCGGCTTGAGCGCTGGGTTGAGGTTCTGCATGATGTGAGTCTAAAGACCTTGCACCTGGTTCTTGACCGGATATCGGTCTCAGATCAGCATCGTGATAAACTCGCTAGTGCTCTCTTTCAGCTCGTGGATCCGCTCAGTATTTGTGAGCTCTCTTCACCAATCGTCTTCCGGCCAGGCGCGGCGTGTCTACCTCAACAGCACGATGAATTCCCCTTCGAGGCCCTACCCTACGACTACTTCGTGAGGAATCGCGGCTGTTCAAGAGGCGTTTCGTCGAATGATTGAGGAGCGAAAGGCACAGGAGGACTCCGCCTAGCCGGGTCGGTAGTGCGTAATTTCTCTCAGAGACCGCGCAGTAGCTCGGACGGTGCCTCATGTTTTTAAGACGGACTGAGCGCTGTTTTCGGAGGCATCTGACATGCAGTGAAATTGCGACCGTGCACCCATAAGACCTTCGAAGAAACCTCCGTCCATAATCACGATAAAGCCGCCATCTCTTTTGGTTATCAGAAGCGGCTCCGGGTTCAACGGATGGTCACGCAGCTAACTGCCTGTACCAATGCCGGTCGTAATCGTAAAGACTCAGCTCCAACAGAGGATAAGGTTTCGGAGATCCTGGATTGCGCCATCAAGGAGTACCTTGAGAACCACCCAAATCGAGATGAGCAGGATCCGGAGTGCATACCAGGAAATTAGGAAACTCGGTCTACACGGCCCCCCTCCTAGAGCACTGCACTAGGTGAGCTTGCTTTTGATCACTCCTCCTACTTTTTAGAGGGGGATGAATCTTAGAAGCAGTTGAATCTATGGGATATTCATATTGAACTGTGGAGGACATACAGGAAGAGTCTAATGTAGCCAGCTCCACCCTGCATCAAGGAAACGTATTCGGTGTTGTTATCAATTCGTTACCTCCTCGCTATCAGTTCGTAATCCTCTAACCTCATATCGTTTCTCGTAGATACCGGGTCGAACTCATGACCAGGTTACCTTTGAGGAGTCGATATGAAAACGAGAACTAAGATTTCGGTTATGCGCGGGTTTCTGGGGCTCTGCGCCCTAATCGGGTTGTTACCCCTGAGTGCTCCGCATGCTCAGCAACGAGATTCTACCGTTACGGTTAGGATCATAAATGGTCACGATGCTCCTCAAAGCGGATATCCGTGGATGGTAGCGCTCGTCACAGCCGACCAACCCGATACGACTGAAGCGCACTTCTGTGGGGGGACACTGATAGGACCTCGACACATATTGACCGCGGCTCACTGCATGATGGAGTTTGAAGATCCATCTCAGATTCAGGTCGCTATCGGCGGACGAGAGCTGTCATACGACCAAGGCGTTCGAAGCGAGATCGTAGGCTATAAAATTCACCCTCGCTTCAATGATGTCACGCTCGAGAACGACATGGCGATCATCAAGCTGATGAAGCCCGTCTCGAATCAACCTCTCGCCTTAGCGCGCAAAAGTGACGCCGCTCTTTACTTTGAAGGCCGCGAAGCCACAATCTTAGGCTGGGGAAAGATAGACCCCAAATTGCCCATCCTCCCGACAACTCTTCAAGAGGCGCTGGTTCCGATTCAAACTGACCGAACATGCACGGAGGAGCTCGGTCGCTTTTACAAACCACAGTCTATGCTCTGTGCCGGAATAAAATCCTCGTCTCCTGGAGCGGTCGACGGCGTGGATTCATGTCATGGAGACTCAGGAGGACCACTTATCATATTTGATGATTTGGGGAAGCCGAAGCAAGTAGGCATCACGAGCTGGGGCTATGGCTGCGCTAGCGATAAAGTTCGCGGTGTGTATTCCGAGATCGCGGCAAATGAGGATTTTGCTCTCTCCTTTCCAGACGCACCTCCCATGCCGAAAGGCACTCCTACCATCCCAGATCCGGAAAGCGCAAATATTTCGGAGGCCGGTACAACAGTCATCTGCGCTCCTGGTGAATACTTCGGAGATCCTGTAACTTCATATTCGTATAAGTGGTATGATAAAGTGGCAATAGGCTCCGCGCCAATTGCGGGAGCGACCTCCGCTACCTACACCCTTTCTGCTACGGAATCGAATCGTCAGCTACTGTGCTCTGTCATTGCTTCGAATGCTGGAGGAGATTCAAGAGAGGAGTTTTCGCAGGTCATACAGGTACCCCTGCCGAATACATCCCCCGAACCCGAACTAGCACCTTCGGCGAGCCCGAACGCAGAGGATACTCAAGCCCCTAGGCTTTCGATACAACAAGTCGTTTGCGAGCAGCGCCTGTGCTCTGCTCTCATTGAGGCCGAAGACAACGAATCAGGAATATCCACCCTCTCTGCATTTGTAGAATTGAAGTATCAGGGTCGATGCTCTAAGGGTCGGAGCTGCTCCAAGGTCAAGAACAAACCGCTTCAGTTAAAATCTTTGGGCCGAGGATTCTGGAGCGTTTCGTTCCGAGGTTATCCCCGACCGAAGCTGCGAGCAAAGCTGACCGTTGTGGCGACCGATCACGCCGGTAATACGGAGAGAGCTGAGCTCACCAAGAGGGTCCCGCTCCGTTAAATGAAATCGTTGCGCCCCTTGGTTCCGAACGACCGAAGGGGCGCAACGAACGGTGCAGCTTTACAGGCACCGAACCAACGTACCCAGTAAGCCAACGTCAGCTTGGTTATAGCACCCCATCCTTTCTGCAGATTCCGGAATCAGTACGCAGTCGGCCTGAGCGCGGGGCAATCAAAATACCCTCGCAGCTCCGGAAGCTACTTTTTCGGCTTTTTATGCAGCTAAGCGGGAAAACCTACGGTGATCACTGAGTCGCGGGCTCCTCCCAAAGCGGCACGAAGCCACAGGCCTTCAAGAGGTCTCCTTCGAGCATGCTGCGCCGCTCAGGATCGTTCGTGAACACGCGCTCCAGCCCATGAACAGCTTGGTAAAAGTCTTTAGTGCGCTTTTCCGAGAAACACGCGTGCCAAAACTCTTCTCGCACGACATCCACGAATCGTCTTTCGGTCACTGAGTCACTCGCAGTGCACCACAAAGGACCCCGCTCGACATCATCGTGTACCTCAGTAAGCCACAGTTCCACGTCGATAACCGTCAGGAGCCAGCAGCGCTCTTCGAGGGAATACCGGCTGAAATCTATCACGCGACCACTTAGAACCTCCTTCGTGGGGCCGAAGGAATCCGCAGAAAGGTGATTGCCTACTAGTGAATAGACACGGTCAATCAACTGTTCTCGTTCCTTGCGCAATCGAAAAACTTCTTCGGCTGCCAACGCTTCACCGCGCCAGGGTTCGGCACACACCCGCCCAATGCAGTCACACATCTGGAGAGTAACGGCTTGAACGGATCGGAGAAACGCGGCACGCTCGGATGTATCGAGCTTAAGGAGCTTCATGGTGAGTGGAACATTACGACCGATATCCCACTCAGGAACTTCATTCAGCAGTCTCGGCGGCGTTTTTCCGGGTTGCATCGTCTGATAGGCAATAGGAATGAACTGGGTTTGAGCGTGCTCCACGATCTGGTCGTATGCACGTTTGAAGGAGCTCAAACAGGAGCTAATGAGACATCTATCGACCTCATCACTAACGGGTAGTGACTCTCCGTACGCCCCAAGACGCAGAGACATTATCCAGGTAGCAAGGTGCGTCCCATACAGAATGGCCCCCTTCTCCAAAGCCTCTGAAACATCCCTCACATTAATTGCATTACAGAACGAATTCGAAGCTCCAATGGAGCGGACATAACCACCTTCCTTCTCTTCGCTGACGGAGAGCAGCTCATGCAGTGGGAACGCCGGGCGCTGCGCCAAAAAATTCACTGCCATCAGCTTCCCAATCCACTCCAAGGCGTACTCCATCTGCTCACGAGACATCTCGAACTTACTCAGCCGATCGAGGCGCTCCCCATCGATGAGCTGCCGCTTGAAAAAATCACCCAGCCGCCGTTCCGGAGACACTTGAATGGGCTCAAACGGTGGTACCGAGAGAGACGCGCCAGCCAGCAGGAGAATGCTGTCGGGAGTGCTTGCCTTCATTCCTTGCTCAAGGGAGCAATACAACCCATTTAGCAATCTGAACTGCGCGTCTATCGTAGCGACGTACGCATCCGCCAGTTGCTCCGGTGAAAACAGAGACTTGATCCCAACAAGTCGATCGGAATCAACCTGGTTCAAATGGGAAGCTGAGCACTGATTTTCCCGAATTACCACCCTACACTCTTCTCCGCCCGCGACTCCCGCAAGCACTATGAAGTTCCGCTCTGTCTGCGGCAGTAGGGAGCGTGAGACCAGAGCCGGGTGGTAGTCTGGTGTGAGCGCAATTTGCGGTTCAAAGAGGCACAACCAGTCGGCCTCACTGCCCATCAGCTTTTCGTTACTCAGAACCCAATTCACGATCTCCCTCTGAACCGGACCGGTTGTGGTTATCTGGAACGTCTTTTGGCCGAGCGCCCCGCTGACAAAGTGCCCTACATCGACAGCCTTGAGCGGTGTAGAGAATCCGGTCCCTAACGGAACGTTACCGGTATAGCCGCGCAATATGTTGGCAACTACCTCGACATATCTGGGATTTTGTAGATCGTCACGGTGAAAGTCCTGATGAGTAGCTGCATGGAAGATCTTAACGGCCTCGTCTAAGAGCGTCTCAATCTGGGGAGCCTTGGCAGACCAGCTACGTTCCGTCGTTGCGCCAGCGAGTGTAGCGATAGCCCTCAGTTTCTCCTTTAAATCCCGCTCTACGCGCGAATCTGCGAGTAAAGAAGATCCCGTATCATCGATGAGCAGGAGAACCGCTTCGCGAGCCCCCTGTTTGTTGCGGGTCCAGAGCCAGTCCGATACGGTCGTAATACCCGCCACAAAGGTGGCGCGGCTCGTGGAGACGTGCTCGCGGAGGGCCGCAAGATGCTGCACCGAGATGTAACGCGTGCCCTGCTCTTTTCTGTAGTAGTAGCGGCCCCAAGGGGTCTCTGTAATATGGTCACCGACAAACTTGGCTCGGGTCGAAACCTGCTGCGCCTGCACACGGTGCACTTCACCGAGGATCTTGGCAACCTTGAGTCGGGCGTCCTCATCCTGCGGAGACATACCTTCCGCCAGTAGTAGCACCTCTCCTCCCGATTCCTCCGTCGCTTTGAGCGCTACGTCGATGGCACGGCGGTAGCGGGCAACCTGCTGAAACAGGGCGTGTCGCGCGGCTTCAACTCCCTCACCTTGTGACAACGCCTTCGTGATGTTATCAAAATAAGTCTGACAATATTCGATGCGAATGAGCACGTTGGGCCCATCGACGAATCCCGATACCTGATAATCGCACAACGTATCGAGATTCACGCCCGCTGCGCGGGTGGGATTCTTCTCAAGGTGCTCACGTAACGCGCTGCTGAGCGTTCCGTGATCATAGATAGAATGCCCCTTACTCGCAACAACAGCCGAAAGCTCATCTGCTATGTAGATATTTGCACAGGGAGTGGCTCGAGCCGGATATTTAGTGGGCGATCCGGATCGCTCAACCGGAAGCCAGAGCCAAGAAGAATTTTGTTTCTCGGCAAGCTCGCGCCCACAAAGGTCTCGATAAAGTTCTCGATCAGCGAGGGCGAGACCGTCGTCCTCTTGCGGCGTCTCAACGAACCGTCGTTGCCCCTGCCGTGCGTCATCGTGATCTGGATTTATTGCCTGAATCATAATGGCAGATTCCGGACCGGTGTACTGCTTTGCAGTACAAGTTAAATGCTTTAGGCCGCCAGGATTAAGGCTGGAGGCTCAACCCGCCTCGATGATGTACACGCCTGCCCGGATTACTCAAGTTAGAAAGGGTTACATCTGAATCTAAGTCGCATTAACTCCACCTCTAAGCCGGTTGCAACCATGACAGGCCTGGTCAGAGCAGGGCACCTCAGGACTGATAACAGTTTGCAAAACAGCGTCTTAGACGATACTCGACAAGATGAGCTGCGCCCTCCCCCCTTTCAGTTCATTTGACCCGTGGCCCGAAGCCCTGTGAAGCTGCTTCACTTCCAACAGCTCTCAGGGGGACTTAAAAGGACCATCGAACAGCCCGGCGCCCGGTTTAGCAGCCGGGCCTACAAACTACCTATTCTCGAGCAGTTGCTTGACCATTTCGACATCCCTCTGTTCGACCTTGAACGATCGCGCGGAGGGTGGCTGAAACGATCTGCCAAAGAGCCCTTGCCAGGCACCAGACCACACGTATGTGAGGCGGCACTGCTTGGAATACCGCTCTACGTACTCCTTTGCTTTCTGCCAAGAAATGGGCTGCGGGTCTACACCAGCACGGTGAGGAAAGTTGATATCAGTACCGTCGAGATTCGCGATACACCGATCCTCTGGACCGAACATGGGATCTGATCCGTGGAGCTCTAGGTAGTCTGCCCCGGTATACTCCTTGTTCTTCAGATCTCCCACGGGATTTCGGACTATCTTGTACGGCCAGTGCTCCTTGAGCACACGCAGCACGTTTTCGAACGCCGCAGGCGAATAATTGTCTTCGAGTCCGGTCGATAGTATCAGTTCGTCCGAATGTCGCGCGAGCTTCTCCACGGCTGCCTTGATCTCTCGAATACGCTCGGTAATCGCCCGGATGAGCTGCTCGTCACCCTGCTCCAGCTTGCGATTGAACTCCTTTATCGAAAGCCCTGCGCCGATCTCATCAGATTCACACCTCTTGTTGCGGATGCAGGGACCGTTCCAAGGATGAATCTCCAAGGTGTGTGGCTTCTCCGGGGCAGTTTTGAACCATTCAGCGAGACAGCGCGTATCCTTCCCGAAGGTACCCCACAGAGTGGCCAAGGCTGGACCTGCGCCGGTCTCGAATACCGAGAGCGCCTGAGCGCAGGGAAAGTGCGGAGACAAGATGGAGAAGTAAGCAACTCCGACCTCCTTAGCAGCCACCCGGCGCTGCGTTGCAGGTCCGGCCTCGTTGCTGCTGGGTACTGCAGGCCGCCGATTCTTGCGGCGCTTGCCCTGGTTCGGGAAGCCATCATGTGAAGGCAGAGCATTCACAGAAGCGTTCGACGCGGAACAGTCAACAGCTTCGACCACGGAGGATGCCATCAGGTCTGCTACGGTTTTAGTCGAGCGGAGCGTTAGCCAATCGTATCCTCGTCCCGAGGGATGCAGCCCATCATCCGAGAGCAGCTTGATGTCCATTTCGTGGAACCTAGGACCTGTCACGCTGAACGAAGTAGGAAGTCCGAGGAGCAACTTGTTCACCGCGTTAGCCCAGTTTTGCTGCGCATGCAATGTAGTTGGGATGAGGGTGGCTAACGAGATATGGGGCCGGCTTACCCTTATTTCTGTGCTCGCACACGCGACCATCTTAGCCATCGCTCTCAGATTAGCGACTGTCCGGCGCGGTCCCGTCTCCGCCCAGAAATCGTTCAACCCCCCGGAGATGATGACGACGTCGGCGTTGCGAAGCCGTGATTTTAGTTCAGTACGTCGATGCGGGTCCAGTTGGTGCTGAAGGTACGCGAGGAGGCCGCTGGTAGTGGCTCCCGGGAGTGAAATCCCCTCTACCTCTGCGCCCGGTAGGGCATCCGGCAGCCGCCCGAGCATCCCGCGTTTCGGTGTTTCGTCCATCTTTCCTCCAACGACGCTATCGCCGATGAACAGAACCCTGGGGCCCTTCGCCGAAAATGTATGGAAGCTTCTCAGGGCGAAAAAACCCGTCGAGCCCACGAGCAGCGCCAGGGCGACAGCCCTTAGCATCAGCGTTCCCAAAAATCCCATGACGACACTCCAAAACCTCGCTATCCTCAGCTCCCTCTACTTCGAGTGGAATACCATCCGCAACTATATGCGCGACAAGCACATAGCACCAGGAGGATTAAAGGCGGGAGCAGAAAGATCCTTTTAGGTGTAGATCAAACCAAAAACATCTCCTCAGACAGGCGAACGGATTGAGAGGTTTTATACTGTCTCTTGCCGATTGAAGTTACCCTCCTCGCATACTATCTTGAGCCGTCGAATCGCGTAATAGGTACGTACAAGGGCAAGCATCCATGTCATCAGGCGCTTATTCGCAGAAGGCAACGACCTCTCCCTTCGAGGACTCCTCCCTCTCGTTTCCGACCGGGGACAACAGTGTCCCCCACAGTTTCCCGGAGGAGAAAATTCGCTCTTTTGTATTTGATCTGCTGAAACGCAGCGCCGAACCTGGCGGCGAAGCTGCTGCCGTCGAACTGGCGGAGCGGATTGAAGATACAGGTCTTCGAGGGCGGCTGGTTCGAGCGGTTGTGATCGAAGAATTCCTCCTTTTCGAAGAAGCAACCCTTCGACACCTTGCCGATGATCGTGCACCCCATGCATGTTTCCGATTTGCCAAGCACGTGGCTAGCTTGCTGACGCGCACCGGAACGTGCGTCCAGGAGATGACGGAGAATCAGCGAGATAGACTCATAAAGTGCATCCAAGGTTACCTTGCAACGACCAACTCAGCAGAGGTCTGGAGCGCCGGAGCAACGAGATTGCTCGAACACACCGTGGCACTTTCTAACGACCTACTTGTCAGCGCCGGAAAGTTCCTTTTGACGGAGCCTCAACGAAGAACGCTGGGCGGTGCCTACCTGAAGTTCCTGTCTGAGCACCAGGCTTTTTTCCGGTATCCTGAGTTCTCTTACTCGCTCGTGACGCCGTTAGACGACGTAGTACAGATCCTCATGAAGCTCGATACCCAAAGAAGGGGCTTAGTAATCAGAGCTTTCTTCGAGCGCGTCAACCGCCTCTGCAAACGATTTCTCTATGAGGACGAGAGAGCCGACGCGATCCTAGGTGACCCGATTGACTTGATAGGGAACCTCCTCGACGATGAAGGATCGTGGCCGGAGCGTGAGATGGCAGAGCTCTCAGCCGAAGAGCACATGAAACTAGACGTTAAAATCGATGAGATAGCATCCGACGCAGACAACTGGGAATCAGCCTACGAGAGCGAAATTTTCCTGACGACAGACGATCCTGACGAGTTCCTCGAAGATGACGAGGATGAAGACCACGGCGATGCGCTCTACGACGATGAGCTCAGTGAGTGGGAAAACCGCGAGCTTTTTCGAGATATTGAGATTTCTGAGGATGCCGACGACGCCGATTCCATCAAGGATGACTTCGACACGTCCGAGCTCGAGTCTGAGCATTCCGATGCGGCTGTCGAGGTAGACCTCGCTGCCAGGGCGCTCAAGGGCCTCTTAGCCCAGGTTCTCTGGGACTGTCCATCGCTTCAAGGAGGTCACGCTTTTTGGAAAGAGTTAGTGTTCGAGGAATCGATGTTCGAGCCAGGTAGCTCCTTCTTCACGCAGGGATATGCGCGAACGAGTATCGACGCGCTCAGATCGCTCTTGATTGCATTGCCCCTCAGCGTGCGAGATGAAGAGGCTTTTGTTATCAACTTCGTGGCTTTGCTCGCAATCGAACCCGAGCTCGAGCAGCTGTACGGAATGGATATCGCTACTGCCTACAAGAGCGCAATAGTTGCCCTCACTGAACACGACGACATCCAAGAGCTGCAGGATGAGCATGGAGATTCGTTGAGTGAGGCACAGTATCTAGGAGTGCTGGATCTGGTCGACACCGCGATCTTCTTCCACCTCGAGTCTTGTTTAGAAGCGGAGTGGCACAGTCTACAAGAGATATCGGAGCTTGGCCTGGATGGAGACGAGATGCGTACTCTCTTACAGCGCTTCATCGACCGGGTTTGGGGCAAGGACTCCTAGTGCAGCGAACGCGGGCCTGATGATGGCGGGCGCCTGAAGGAACTCGCTCCAGATCTTAGAGCCTTGGAGGATCGCGCACTATGAAGACGGTTCAGTGTCCCGGAAGGGCGGATAGACACTCGCATTAACATGCACAGCGCAACTAGCCCGCATTTTTCATGAAACTGCGTCGCGAGAGTGCCGAGAATGGTGATTTTTCGGGCCCGAAGGGCGAATTCAAAAAACTATTTTCCGGGCGGAATCGTATCGAGATACCTTCCGGTCGGAAAATAGTTTTT
>JBILFA010000166.1:0-5396 GCA_044351795.1 Bdellovibrionota bacterium
GAGAGAGAAAGATCACGTGAGCAAGGCTTTCGTACGGGAGCACGACGATACGGAGAAAGACGACAAATCTGTCGAAGAGTCTGCCCGTGTGCCTGGAGGCAAGAACTATATCACACCGGCAGGAGCCGAACGCTTAAGAGCCGAACTGAAGAAATTACGCTATGAGGAGCGGCCTGAAGTTACTCGTGTAGTTGCTTGGGCTGCGGGTAATGGAGATCGGTCCGAGAACGGAGATTATCTCTACGGCAAAAAAAGGCTGCGTGAAATCGATCGACGGATGAGGTTCCTTGCCAAACGCCTGGAGACAGCGGAGATAGTCGATCCCCTCGCCGTGAAGGTTACGCATGTGCAATTCGGAGCAACTGTGACGGTTCGCTACGAAGATGACTCTGAAAAGACATTCTCGATAGTCGGTATAGACGAGGTCGATGTTGTCCGTGGGCGCATTAGCTGGATGTCGCCATTAGCGCGAGCGCTCATGAAGGCTCACGCTGGCGATGTGATTAGTTTCACTTCTCCCAAGGGACAGCAGGAGATAGAGGTGGTTGGGGTCGAGTACAAAATATTGGCGTAACCTGTACGCAGCCGCGCTATTTGCCCACTCATACGTCGCTACGTCTATCTGACAGAACTAGACGGTATTAGATGCCGGAATAGTTGCAGCGGGAGAGTAACCTCACGTTAATACGTATGATGGGGCAATGTCAGGACCATCTCAAGCCTCAGGGGAAGCTCGCCCCTCGAGTGTTGAGAAGTGCCAGCTGCTACGGATAACTAGAGAAAAGGGTCCCGAAAATAGTAGCGGTGTTTCTATTTTTGCGCCATAATTCGAAACGTGACTCCGAAAAAAATCATTCCTCGACTCGTCAATGTTGATAACCTGCTGAAGCGAAAGAGTTTCTTTCTATTCGGGTGCAGAGGTACGGGAAAGACCTCTCTTATTCGGACAACGCTCCCGGATCTTCCGAGGTACGACCTTCTAGCCGCAACGACCTTTGCGGCATTGTCCCGAAGGCCCCAGCTGATTGGAGAAGAGAACACTGACCCAACTATACCCGTGGTTATTGATGAGATTCAAAAACTTCCCCAACTCCTCGATGAGGTTCACCGCCTGATTGAAGAACGCGGCATGCGATTTCTTTTGACCGGTAGCAGCGCTCGGAAGTTGAAGCGAGGTGGAGCAAACCTACTTGCAGGTCGAGCCTGGGAGGCTAGACTGTTTCCTTTGGTTTCAGCTGAGCTCAAAGACTTTGATCTCACACGCTATCTGACTCGGGGAGGTCTACCGGCCGTATGGCTTGCCGAGGAACCTTGGGAAGAACTCCAGGCATACGTCGGCACCTATCTTAAAGAAGAGATAATGGCCGAGGCGCTAGTGCGAAGGATCGATACCTTCAGCGCGTTCCTAGAACTCTGCGCGCTCCGCTGCACAGAGGAGATAAATTTCGAGGCTTTTGGCAGCGACTTGGGGGTGAGCGGTAAAACTGTGCGGAATTTCTTTGAAGTCTTAGAGGACACCCTGATAGGCTTCCTTCTCCGCCCATACAAAAAAACCAAGATTCGAAAAGCAACTAGTCGAGCAAAATTTTATTTATTCGACCTCGGGGTAACAAACTCTCTTGCGGGAAGACACGAGATTCCTGTCGGCACAGAGACCTTTGGCAAGGCCTTCGAGCACTTTATCGCTCTTGAACTTCGAGCATACCTAAGCTACCGCCGTTTGAATCTTGACCTCGGTTTCTGGCGCAGCGAGCGCGGACATGAAGTCGACTTCACTATTGGATCAAAAGTAGCCATCGAAGTAAAGGGAACCGACCTCGTTCAAGAGCGCCATATCTCCGGACTACGCGCTTTACAAGAAGAAGGCATATTCTCCTCTTACTTCGTTGTGTCGAGGGACAGAGCTGTTCGATCTATTGAGGGTATTACAGTCTACCCGTGGCGCACATTCCTGGACAAACTATGGAACGACGAACTAATAAACTAACCGACTCTACTCTTGTAAAGAATGCATACCTGACTCGGTCACAAGCTACTGCCTCTCTTATCCACTTCGTCGGATAGCACTACAGTTACCCACTCGAGTCCGCGAAGACCCATCATAGTCAGCTAGGAGGGCGAAGACGCCGCTCCTCCTGACATACTCAACGAAGAAATCCGGTGCTGAAAATTATGCGGCGGCCTGATTCAGATCCTCGTCAGTTATCTCATCGGTAATGATCGCCTTGTTGCCGGTGTAGTCCTCGTAGTAACGCTGTAGTTTTTTACGGAGCATGAGACGCGAGCGATGCAGCCTGGATTTAACCGCGGGAATCGAGAGATTCAAAATCTGGCCGGTCTCTTGATTCGATAGTCCATCGACATCGCGGAGTACGAAAACGGCACGATACTGGTCCGGAAGTCTGTCGATTGCTCGTTGAAGTACATCTTGGAGTTCTCGAGTTACGGCGACGTTGTGCGAGTGCATGCCGACCAGAGAATCGCGCTCCATGCAGTACTGCTTTATCGCCGGAGCAAGATCCTCCATCGATATAGTCTGACTCTGCTTGCGCTTACGGAGCTTCATGAAGGCCCCGTTGACGACGATGCGGTACAACCAGCTTGAGAAAGCAGATTGTCCGCGAAACCCGTCGATCTTGCGGTACACGGTGGTAAAGACGTCTTGAGCTACTTCTTCGGCGTCTTCCTGATTGCGCGTGAAGCGGAGAGCGAGGCTCATGACTTTAGATTCGTATCGAGAGATGATCTCCTCGAACGCTTCTGTACAACCTGCCTTGAACTGATCAACCAAAGCTACGTCTGAAATCTTCTTTGTATCCTTCATGACTCTCTCTCCTCTCATTCTTCGTTAAGTGCGGCTGAGTTTCGATTCAGCCGACGGTGTGAGTTTTTCTCACAAGCGAGCGGGGGAGTTGTCACAACCTACTGAAAGAGCTGTAAAAAGTTTGTACCAACTTAGGAGAAAGATTGTCGTAGATACATCATGGATTTGTTAACCATTTGAATATACTCATTTGTCTCGCAAGGTAACGGAAAGCTCCGGAGGGGGAGATGGGGCGCTTTTTCGAATCCACCGGGATTCAGAGGGCTCTTTCGGCTCGCACGAACAGTACAAGACCAAGAGCCGGTGAATGCAGCGGCGGGACTATCTGTATGGCGAGAACGACTAGGGAGGCGTTGGTTTCTACGCTACTAAAGTTTGAGCCCGCTCCGAACGGACCTCTCGTACGGAATTGTCTTTGTTCAGAAACACCACCGTGGGCTCATGTTTAGCTGCTTCTGCGGCAGGAATATGGATGAAGGCGGCAACGATGAGTGAATCACCTTTTTCAACGAGATGCGCCGCTGCCCCGTTTACATGAAACTCCTTAGAGCCGTACGTGCCTTCGAGAATGTAGGTCTCGAATCGGGTACCACGGGTTACGTTCCATACCGCTACCGCTTCGTGCGGCATGAGGCCGGTTGTATCGAGGATATCGCGCGGAATAGTAATGCTACCCTCGTAGAGCACGTTTGCATCGGTAACGACTGCTCCATGAATCTTAGCGAGGAGAAACTTTCTAAAGGCTCCGTTCATGATTAATACGGTACTCTTTTCCGGCCTATCGTGAAAGAGGTGGGCCGGAACAGGCTAGAGCCCGGCGGTGGTCTAACGCTTTAGTGGATGTAGGGATGGGATGAGAGGGCGTCTTCGTAAGCCGCGCGAATCTCTACAGTGCGCTTTTGAGCACGCTCCTGCTCGGCAGGACTTGACGTCATGAACTTGTCAGGATGATGCACTTTCATCAGATTACGATAAGCACTGCGGATCTCTGACGGACTGGCATCCGGGCGCACTCCGAGGATATCAAACGCGGGGTAGAGCTCTGAAGCGATGTCGGGTGTTCGTCCCCATGATTCCTCCTCGCGAACTGGACGTGGGCCTTCCTGCTTGGCGTCAAAGGATCTGCCAGCAAAAACTCGTTGACGTGCCGGGCGGCTCACGAGAAGGGAAAGTATCCATGCGGGAGAGGCCAAAATGATGAGCAAGAGGAGGCACGCCTTCTCGAAGATCTCGAGAATCGCTCTGAGCAATGCGCCTCCAATGCTGCTAGCCGTGCTCGTCAGAAGTAGGGATATGCCGAGGGGATAAGCAAGCGTAGCAAGGATGACAATCGAAGGGTCGTGCCTTGATGGGGAGAAGGGGATAAGAAAGTACTCCGAGATGATAGCAACGAAACGGAGCAGATCGAGTTCTAGTCCCATACCTCTGACATATTCAAATAGTGTGCCACCAAGTCCCATCACAGGATATCAGATCCCGGCACTAGGGGTGGAATACTAAGTGATTGTATCTTTGAAAAGAAGCGCAAAATGGTTCGAGGGCGGACTCGTGCAATCTTCCTGCCGTAGTGGATTATTCTGCCTACTGAGGACATTTCTGCGGGGGCAAAGTGCTAGTTAACCCCAGCTGTGCCCTTATCGAATTGGTCGAGATTCGGTAAGGGCAAGCCGCAGAAAGGGGTTATTTATTAGGGGATTCCCACAGGAGGTACGTGTAGCCGCCCAAGCTTTCCTTGTAGCGCTGCATGAATCGAGCTGATTCCTCCGCTGTCATCGAGCCTCCCCGTACGGCATGGTCGATTGACGAGTTGATACCGAACAATAGATCTTCGCCGGAATACTGAACGTATCCAAGCACCTCTCTCATGGTATCTCCCTCTACGATACTCGTGATGCGCGGCTGGCCGGTCTCGTCCATCTCCACATGTACTGCGTTGGTGTCACCGAAAAGATTATGAAGATTTCCGAGGCACTCCTGATATGCGCCAACAAGGAAGATGCCGAGATAGTACGGTTGATCGCCGTGGTAGGGGTGAAGATCGATGTACCTTCTCACACTTCGTAAATCGATGAACTTGTCGATCTTGCCATCACTATCGCAGGTAAGATCAGCGATGACCGCTTTTCTTGTCGGAGATTCCTGTAGGCGGTGGATAGGCATGATGGGAAAAAGCTGCTCGATCGCCCAGTGGTCCAGGAGTGATTGAAAGACGGAAAAGTTGCAGAAGTAGGTGTCTTTGAGCATCCCCTCGAGTACGTCGAAGTCCTCCGGCACTACCTTTAGATCGTCCTTGAGCGAGTTGATGCGGGTAAAGAGGAACTTCAAAGCACGCTCGGCATACGCGCGGTCTTCAATAGAGATATTTCCCTGCACGAACCGTTGTAAAAACTCCTCCCGCAAAGCGAGGGCATCACTGAAGCTTTCATGGCAGTTTTTCAGGCTCAGATCGCGGTAGATGGCTGCAAGCTCTATGAGCTTCTCGTCGTCAGAAGGGGGAGGCTCGAGCTGCTTGGGAGGTTCCGGTATCTCTGCTACATCCATGACCTCAGTCACGAGTACGGCGTGGTGTGCG
>JBILFA010000074.1:0-17149 GCA_044351795.1 Bdellovibrionota bacterium
TCCGGTGACCACCTTCACTGCAATGCCTACGCAGCCGCCGATGAGCACGGCAGCACCGTTGCCTATGATCGTCGTCGCAGCTCGCTGTGGTCTTGATGCGAAAGCCTACGATTGGGTATTCGCAAATATCGGGACTGTGCCGATCGAGAATGCGCGTTGGCGAGTATTCGATGCGGCTCAGCCCTCAGTCGGCTTCGAGGGTGATATCTTCAGCCTTGCTCCGAGTGAAAAAATGGAGGTGCTTAACACACCACGCTTAGATATCTCACCGCGGTTTTATAGGTTAGCCGTATACATAACTGATAGCCTCGGACGGCAGATCACACTCGCTGTGGAGCCGTGGGAATTGGCTCGATGCATGCATGGACTTCCGACTCCCGAACCGACTATCGTACCGACTCTCTCGCCGCCGACAGTTCCGACCACTCCCGATACTAACACACCCGTGGCAACTCCTGCCCCAGGTGTGACTCCAGTACCGGTCGAGAACACGGCCATACCTGTGCCTGTGAACCCTATTCCCCCAGTTTCGACGCAACCTGGAGGTGCGCCGATCATTTCGCCACCACCTATCATGACGGCCCCCCCGACACTCACACCCACGCCCACGGCTACACCGACTCCTCAATTTGAGATTCATGTAGAGACGCGACACTGGCGCAACGGTCGTCGAATGACAGTGGAGCTGTTTAACCAGCTCGCTTCTGGAGGATTTCTTGTGGTTAGAGGACGAGCTGGTACGGCATTCGAACGATGGATCCCTCTCTCGGAATTCTTGCAGCCAGCCTTCGATTACACGACGTTCGTCCCAGCGGGTTCATACCGAATAGGATTCTCGGGTGTGCGCGTCGTGTCGGTGTTTAGAAGAAACGTTGCGTCATTCGCCTGTACGGTCGGTCTGGCGAGAGGTGCCCGAAACCGGTGTGTAGGGATCCCTTTCGCGCTTCAACCGCTCAAGACGGCTCAGCAAACGATTGTAAGGAGAGGACGAGGCGAGTGAAGATTCTAACGAGAGCCTTACTATTTATCTCGTGTCTAGGTGCAGTTGCAGTCACGCTCAATTGCTCCTACGCCGAGTCAGTGGTACTCGAGGGAGAGTATGTGATCTCTTCGGTTTCGCCGGTGTCCTCGGTCAGAAAGAAGGCGCTTGATACTTTGCAGGCTCTGACAAACGAGACTCTTGAGATCGTGGATGACGAGGGGGCCTTGCTACTCATCGCGGACGCGACCAAGGATGTAGTCAATCAAACTGGTGCGGAGTACGAGGAAGACCTTGAGGATGTGTCCCTGTGTAAGGACCTGCGCCGCCTTCTCAGAGCTCAGCGCATCGAGCGCCAACGTTCCGGCTCGAATGCGATTATCCGCTCGATGGTATGCGAACCGAATGCAGTGTTTCGTACCGCCGCGATACCGAATGATGCGCTTTTCTCTACCTTGTGGGGAATGCATCAAACCAGCAATGTCGATATCAATGCCCCCGAGGCGTGGGACAGTGGAGCCGATTGTTCGAGTCAGGTTGTGGCAGTTGTCGACACAGGGGTGATGTATGACCACGCTGACCTGGCGGCCAACATGTGGCGTAATCCGCTGGAACAAGTCAATGGTGTCGACGATGACGGAAACGGAGTGATCGACGACATCTATGGATTCAATGCGATCAGCGGCTCAGGAGATCCTCGCGACGACAACGGACACGGTACTCATTGTGCAGGCACGATCGGTGCACGTGGAGGTAACGGGATCGGGGTGGCAGGGGTGTGTCATGCGATTCAGATCATGGCGCTAAAGTTCCTCGACAGCAGCGGCAGTGGATCGTTGTGGAACGCCGTAAGAGCTCTCAACTACATCACCGCCATGAAGCGGAGAGGAGTAAACGTCGTACTATCGAGCAATTCGTGGGGAGGTGGTGGGTACTCCCCGACCTTATTCTCTGCGATACAGGAGGCACAAAATGCGGGGATGCTCTTTGTAGCGGCAGCCGGTAACAGCTACAATAACAACGATTCAAACCCGACATACCCGGCGAATTACAATCTCGATAATATCATCTCCGTCGCTGCTGTTGATCGAGCCGGAGTGAAGGCTGGTTTCTCCAACTACGGTGCGACCACTGTGGATATCGCTGCGCCGGGGGTTTCAATCGCATCAACATGGGTAGGGGGGGGATATAACACGATCAGCGGCACATCCATGGCAACCCCGCACATCTCGGGAGTGTTGGCTTTGCTGAAAAGTCGTGCTCCGTACCTCACGTGGCAGCAGCTCAAAGCGGCGTTGATGAGGCCGGATATGTACAAGCCCCTCAGTAACCTGCAAGGGCAGATGATAGCCCCGGGTATTCCCAACCTCGCAGCCCTCGTAGAAGATCCAGCTAAGTTCGTTCCCGTCCCTCTGACCCCCTTACCTACAGCGACACCGGTACCGACGCGTACCCCGGTTCCGACACCCACGGTGACACCTACACCGACAATCACACCGACTCCGACCCCCGCATGGTATAATGTGGCAGGCACTGTTACGGATTCGTCGGGTAACCTTTTGGGAGGCGCGACGGTAATCTTGCGGCTCGCAGATGGTAGTATTCGGTCTGCAACTACCGGCCCGAGTGGAGAGTATGCATTCCTGTCGATACTGAGCCCGGTGAGATACTCACTCACAGCGGCGAAGGGGGGATATCAGTTCAATCCGGTTCAAGATGCGTACCTCAATCGGAACATGACCAACAACTTCCAGGCTCTCCCGTCGCTGATGCAGGTGTCGGCGCGAGTGATCCGTGGAATCGATGGATCACCGATAGTGGGCGCTCGCGTAACTAACGGATCGGCGACTGCAGTAGCCGATTCACAGGGGCTCGTGACCTTTTCGCTCTCGTTCGGTGCAACGTACTCGATGAAGCTCGAGCTTCCGTCTAATGCGACGTATGTGGTTCAGGGCACCCTTAACGGCGAGGTGCGGGGCGACCTCAGACGGACCTTCGTGGTATTCTAGGATAGTGCTTGCATGAAGGGCGATAGTCCCGTCGAGACTCTTTCTTTTGGAGGGTCCCACTGTTCGCGCCTACACAACTGTCAAAGGCGGTTGGACGCTTAGAAACCGAGATCCTCGAGGAGGTTATCCACATCGTCTTGTTGCCCAAGGCGCGTCGGTTCTGCTCCCAGCTGCGGGGGCGGTACCTCGACTTTAAGTTGTGTGAGTAGTGATACCAGTTGACTCTCGAGGCCTTGAACGAGGATGAGCACCTTCTTGAGAGATTGACCGCACAGATCCTGAAACTCTTGAGTCATTACCATCTCTGTCGCTATTCCACGCGCTTCGGCGTTCAAATTCCTATAGCGGTTTGCAAATTCCTTAACGAACAGCGCTGCTGCGGGTTGCTGCTGGATGCTCGCCTCGAGCTCCGATAGGTAGGCATCTCCCTTATCTAAGAGGGCTTCTTGACGTTCCACCAGCGCGAACAATTTGTGAGTTGCTTCGTTGGTTGAGCTAAGAACCTCCTTGAGTTTTTTGGTAGCATCGGGGATGTTCGTGGATGTCATCGTCAATGTGGCAGGATCGAGTCTCGCACGAAACGACGAAACGGTTTCGTGAAACGACTGCAAAATGTGCGGGACTTTTTCGTTGGGGCGATTAATCTCCGGCCTTTGCCCAAATCTCCCTATCGCGTTCTTCACTACAGTGATGTCACCGTGAGCGAGGCCCATGAGGAGCTCCTCCAGAGCTGTTACACAGGTGACGGACGACTCGTTGTCCGTTTCCATAATGGTGGTAGCGGGCTTTTTTTTCATGGCTCCTTACCGGTGGGGAGTGCAGGGCGAATAGCCGTTTCTTCGATGTTAGTTACTTCGAGATTTTACTAAAGATCGCGCCGATCTTTTGCTCGAGTGAATCTACAGTGAACGGTTTGATGATGTACTGCGACACCCCGGCCTTCGCCGCTTCGAGGATGTTGTCCTTTTGAGCTTCAGCGGTGACCATCAGAAAGGGAAGATTCTTCAGTTTGTCGTCTCCCCGAATCGCCTTCAGGAGCTCAATTCCCATCATATTCGGCATGTTCCAATCAGAGATGATGAACTTGAACTCCTCGCCCTGCAGCTTTTTGAGGGCATCAGCGCCATCGATAGCTTCGGTGATGTTATCGAATCCGAGCTGCTTGAGAGATTTTTTGACGATTTGCCGCATCGTCGAGAAATCATCCACGATTAAGATAGGCATGTGCCGATCGAGTTGATTCAGTGCTGTCATGTAGTTCCCCTTACGACCATTACTTTGCTTCCGGAACTCGGATCTGTTCGTTTGGAAATGTTCCTGCAAACTGCTTTTCGCTCGCGCTTTTTTTCCAATCCTCTTCATTCGATATCGGGTCTCGGCCGTCTGCCTTGTGGCTCCAGTATTCCGGTTGCGAGCCGGTGTGAGAATGTCGCGGATGCAAGGGAGTTTTGCACAGTACATCTCCCTGCTCAGCTATGTAGGTAAGCCAGTATTTGGCGGCTTTGAGATCCGAAGCGTGAAAGACCTCTTGGATCTTTCCATCGTCTGTCACTCGATAAATGACGAAAGGTACGTTCCATTCCATGATGTCTTCCCAACAATTCCGAATGCCATCGCGCCCATGGCGGGATCGATGATAAGCAGTCCGTGGGTGGCCGGATTCAGCTCTTCCACGACGAACATAGTTGCTATCGGCGAAAAGCCACGACAGGTTTACACTTGATTGAAACCGAGAGTCCGTGATTCATCAGGAAGCATGATGCGCAACAGGCTAATGCTCTTCAGGACTTAGCCAAATGTCTTGTCAGGCGATCGGTTTCCGAGTCGAGGTCGGTTGAAACTCCCGCCGATCGTTTTCTACAGTCAAGGCGTTAGCTCCCCAATCATGGCCGACGAATGCCGAGTCGTATGGGAAGCGGCCTTCTTCGTTAGGGTCATAGGTGGTGCTGGTGATATAGAAGAGGTGAGCTTCGTTACTTAGCACCTTGCAACCATGAAGAACGCCGGGGGGGATCTTCACGCATACTTCGTGAGTGTCTCCGTCTACGGTCGAATCTCCCATATTGATGACGAGCTTTTGGCGATAGGTAGCGCTCTCGGGACGATTATCGAATAGTACGGTCTGAATTTTTCCTATGGGACAGTACCACCAATCGGTCTGCACATGGTGATAGTGCCATGCCTTCACCACGTTCAGTTGCATCTTGCTGTGGCTCCATTGACCAAAGATGCCATCGTCAAACAGCTCGTCGGTCGAACGAACTACCTCTCTGAAGAATCCGCGAGGATCTTTGTGCGTTTTGAGGTTCTTGATGATAACCCCGATGATCTCGTTGTCTGATGATGAAGTTTCTTGGGTTTGCATATCTTCGACGGTTGCTAAACTCATGAGTTCCGTTGACGCTCGATCGCCAGCTGGAGGATTGTCCTCGACGAGGTCTAAAAAAGCAAGGAATCTAGAGACGTTGTAGTACCTCGTCCCATAAGTTTTTTCACCTAACAACGAGAGTATTACGGACGAGGCACTAGTGGTTTTCATAGTGTTTTCCCCGCCATAGGCGGCGAAAACGAACAGCCCTAGTGCTGCGACAAGCGCTGTCAAGGTGAAAGAACTTTTTGAACGCAGCACTAGCTGGTTTTGGAGCTGGCTCGTAACAGCCGATCCATAATCGCTTCCCCTAATCCCACGGGTTCGCACGTGTCGACAACTATGACATCCAGTGACAAGCCATCGAGCTCTCGTAGAGCGGCAAAAAGGCGAGCTGCCACCTCCTCGAGATTCCCCCGATCGCTCAATACTCGCGTTTCGGTGGGGCTAAATGAGAGCTCGTGGGGGTGAAAGAGTATCGCCCCGACTCGGAGTGGGAGCCCCATGTTCGAGGTGACGGTACTGTGAAGCCGAACGGGCGTACGTGGCGCGTAGTGCTTGGCGAGGAGTCCCGGAGAGAGTTTTACCTGCCGGTGCTCGTCAGAGAACGTTGCACCATGCACCTCTGTTTCGAGGATCTGTTCGAGCTCCGCTCGAGTGATGGCACCCGGCCGCAAAATGCGAGGGGTCTGCTCGAGTAGTGAGAGTACGGTCGATTCGAGCCCTACGCTACACGGACCTCCATCCAATACACAACGAACCTTCGAGCCGAGACCGCTCCTCACGTGCTCAGCAGTAGTTGGACTGACATACTCCGAAAGATTGGCGCTCGGTGCCGCTATCGGCCCCATGAACGCAGAAAGCAGCATCAGGGCTACCGGATGGTTTGGAATTCGAATCGCTACGGTGTCTCCCCCCGCAGACACGGAAGGTGCAATACCCTCCCTGCGCGGAAGTACCACGGAAAGTGGGCCGGGCCACAATACAGAGAGCTTTTCGAGGCGATCGGCAACTACCTTTGGGTCGAAGGAGCGCGTGAGGTCACAGTATTTCGTGACGTCCGATAGCTCGGCGACGTGAACTATCAACGGATTGGTTGTCGGGCGTCCCTTTACTTCGAAGATCGTGCGAACGGCCTTTTCGTTGGTTGCATCCGCTCCCAACCCATAGACCGTCTCGGTTGGGAATGCTACGAGCTCCCCTGCTTGAAGCTCGCGTACTGCTTGCGCTATCAAGGGCTCCCAAGATTTTTGTGTAGAGGTTTTCACCTTACGGAGTATACGTGCTTAGTCCTTGCGGGGCAAAAATACGAGGGTCGCTTTCGCCCAGCCCTTTGAGCCGGCGGCGCCCGGTGCTATCGCAGAAAGCTGTTGAGGGGCGTCTTTTTCCTGCAGGGCTCCGTTCAGTAGTAGTCGTATCTCCGTTTTGAGGGGAGATGATTTGACGATTCGTATAGGTACACTGGTCATCTTAGTCTTGCCCATCCAGGTGTAAGTGCCGGTTACGAGGTATGTGTCACCTTTGCCCCTGGTAATGGATGTGCTCTTGAAGGTCGTAGTGGGTGGGTTCACGTTGGCCAAAGCGGTCTGCAAGAACACCGCCTGTAATATCTGGTCCGGGCTGAGTTGTGCGGACTGGAGATTGAGGGTTACGTTTACGAGCGACCGCTCCAGCTGATTGAGGTCGAGAGCGAGGGTGCCTTTGAATTCTTTGAAAGCCCCCTTCATCTGGAGCGCAGGAGCTTTGGAGTCGACTCCGAAACTTATCGAAGAGGATGAGCGTGATAATACCTGCTGAATGGGAAGGCCGTTAGCATGCTCGAGACTCCCAAAGATGGTCAGTATCAATAAAATCAATGTATTGAGCGAGTTTTGCTGCTGTGATGATGTCATAGGCACTGAAAGGTACAGCATTTGCCTGGGAGAGAACCATAGGTCCTCTGTCCCCTGTCTGTTGGATTGCTGAGACGCTCAGTGTAAAAATTCTTATGAAATTGCCTCTAGAGCTGGCTCCAATCGTATTCCATGGTATTCTGTCGGCCCCGATCTGTTTCGCTAGGAAAAGGGCGGAACGTTTTGGATTGATATATCGTTTCGTGTGATTTCCGGTTCGATACTTACGTAGTACATACTACACTCGTCCCATGTCGAAGAAGCAACAGCGCGCCACTGGTCAACTCTTTCACGGCCTTGTTACCGAGGGCTTAGGTGGTTGCTGTGTCCTGCGAGTGGTTGATTTCGACGTCAGCGAGGAAGGGGTGTCGTTTTTGCGACACAATGGAGAGGGGATAGATGTGCTGCCCTTCTCATCGATGCGTGTGCATAAAGCGGCGTGTGGTCGCAAGGGGACAGCCTTTCAGGGTAGAGAGCAGTTCCCGATTCTGTACGTCAAGAACTTCGCCGGCGTCGAGGCGATCCGGGCGCGAGCGCCTGCACGGGTGCATCAGCAGATATCTGTACTGATGCGAGAGCCTCGCAGTGTGAAAGATTCTCTGCGAATCGCGGCTGGAGGAATCGTGATGGTGGTAACCATGTTGTGGGCGATTCCCTCGATTTAGTGCGGGTTTTTCCCCTTGTAATGGGGCTACTATACCGACCCCATTGAGAGCACTGGCAGCTATAGCCGACCTGTATGCCGATCCTGTAAAGAATAGAGCAGCGTGCAGCGAAGCTCAGAGCTATCAATAATAGACGGGTCATAGGGCGAGAGAAGCTTCTTAATCAGGTCTTTGACACGACGGTTCGAGTCTCGGATGGGCTAGACCGCGGGTGTGAAGCTACAAGCCCCGGTACAGCAGGGAAGAAAATGCCGAAACGCGCCCGGATTGCTTACATCCTATAGGGCAGGCAATCTCGAACAAGGGGAAACATTCCCGCTTGTGCCGGTATACCTTAATGACTTTAATACGTAATGATTAATGGGCTAGACGATACTGAAACGCTTGCCGGAGGGCATATGCTTTTTTCTCGAATTTTGGCTTTTTCTTTCGGCTTTTTCGCGTTGTTTTCGTGTTTGGCTTTCCCGACTAAAGGATTTGCAGCTAGAGGAGACGTTGAAAAAACACTGTTGCGTAATCAGAGATATATTGTCAAATCTCAAGGTTGCCGCTTATCAACCTCCGCTACAAGCGAGCGGCGTATCGTAATTCGCTGTAGCCGAAATGGCTCCTCAGGCGCTGGTCGGGCTAACGCGACCCTTCGCCGCGGCAGAAAAGCCACAATACGGGCTAAATCGTGTTTTCTTGGGTTAGTTTCACAATCCTCGTCGCGCGTAGTGGTACAGTGTTTTTTGAGTCGCCCAACACCGAGTCCTAGCCCAAGTCCCCATCCAGACGCCACTGAAACATCTGCTCCGATCGAAACAGCGACTGCAACCAACACGCCGACTGCAACGAGCACGCCGACTGCAACGAGCACATCGACTGCGACGAGCACACCGACTGCAACGAGCACACCGACTGCGACGAGCACACCGACTGCGACGAGCACACCGACTGCGACGAGCACACCGACTGCGACGAGCACACCGACTGCAACGAGCACATCGACTGCGACGAGCACACCGACTGCAACGAGCACGCCGACTGCAACGAATACTCCTGCCCCGACCTTTACGCCGAACGCACAGGCGCTTGCGGCCAGCAATGTGGTGATATCCTTTAATACCGCGGATCCGTCAGGTTCAGCATCATTTACCGCGCTGAGCGGAGTTACAACCGGGGCAGCTCTCGTTAGTATTGATCGCCGGCCACAGAACGGTGCCCTCTACGGGCTTGGGTACGAGCCTACTTCCGGTACGGTCCAGCTTTACCATCTTTCCCTGCAAGGAGGCCTCGCTACTGCAGTAGGATTTATAGGATCTGCCGGTTCGTTTGTCGATTCGCTGGGGAATCCGGTGCGTATTGGGGTCGATGTGTTGACGAAGATTGGTATCGACTTTATCCCCACAACCGATCGATTACGTATCGTCACTGCGAATGGACAGAACTTTCGTCTTGATCCGAATTCTGGAGCGGTAGTCGACGGAAACCTCGGTGGTTCCGTGGTCGATGGCACAAACACAGACGGCGCGATCAACGGAGGGACTACCACGCTCGGTGAGTTGGCATATACTAATAACGAGGCAGATGCCGCTGTAACAACTCTATATACTCTCGATCCAAGCACCGATTCTCTCTTCATTCAAAATCCACCGAACTCTGGCTCGCAGACCAGCGCGCGTTCGTTGTCCCAAAACTCGAGTGCGCTCGATGTGGTCGAAGTACGCGGATTCGATATTCCGGCAGGAGTTAATGTGGGAGCCTCTAACAATCCGGTTTCTTCCGGGAGTGGTGTAGCGATTCTTGAATATGCGTCAAACAGTCAGCAGCGCTTCGCGACGGTTGATTTGGCCAGCGGCGATGTGAGCCAAGATGCGCTTGTTGGACCCGGCACGAGTGAACTACTAGGCCTCTCCGTCCAGAGCAATACTGCACCGGAGGTTGTAGCGCTTTCGACTACCGACTCGTTGATCCGATTTCGAGCTACTAGCCCTAACGTCACTGCCTCAGTGAGTGTTTCAGGTCTGACGAGCGGAGAATCGCTGGTCGCAATCGATTTCCGCCCGGCCACCGGTCAGCTGTTTGGACTCGGAATTAACGCATCCTTAGATACTGGTACTCTTTATCGAATTGATCCAAGGACCGGGGCTTCGACAGTAATCGGGTCAGCCTCCTCGATTGCTTTTGTAGATTCTACTACTGGTAATCCGATAGATCTTCCGAGTAGTGACTCGGAGGGTTACGATATGGCTTTTAATCCGACTGTTGATCGGGTGCGAGTGGTGACTACCAATGGGCTTAACTTCCGAGTAAACCCATCAACGGGAGCTCCTGTCGATGGGAGCTCCGCCACGGGAACGAATCCGGATACTTCTCTGAATGGACAAGCCACCTCAGCTGGAGGCACTTCTTACACAAACTCTTATGGTGGCGCGTCAGTTACTACCCAGTACAATTTAGATCCCAGTACAGACTCCCTGTACATCCAAAGTCCACCGAATTCGGGGACAATGACCCTGGTTGGCTCACTTTCAATGAACTTCGTGAACACTATTGGATTTGATATCCCCTCAAACGTGGTAACTTCGGCGTCGAGTGCGCCCGTTTCAAGCGGGATCGCCTATGCTGCACTCACATCCTCAGGGATAACGGGCCTTTACACGATAGATCTCACAACAGCCAATGCCACAAATTTAGGCCCAATAGCTGGCGGATTCGTCCCGATCAGAGGACTTGCGGTCGGGCAGATAGGGGCGAACTAGAGCCTATTTTTTGCCCTGTAGCGAGGCTAGTGTTTTTTGCCGTCGCGAGGAAACACCTGTCTCTGCGTGGCGAATAGATAGTCACTATGGCGAAAGGAATGAGTACCACCCAAGCGGCAGTGTTCTGGCGTGCATGGTTAGCTTGGAAGAAGGAATTCTGCTGTTAGCTAACAGCCTGTGCAAGGCGATCTTTAGGTCGTGCATTGCGGCTGCTCTGGAAAAGTATCCAGTTAAGCTCTGTCACTTCATAGTCGAAGGAATGCATGTGCACACGGTTGTTCCAGGCCCGTCCTACAAGAGCGCCTCAATCTTTTGTTCATCTTGAATCGACGGATTCAGTAGGGTTACATGCCCCAGTTTTCTACCCGGTCGTGGAGCTTTCCCGTACAGGTGGAGCTTGGCGTTTGCAACGCTCGATACCATATCAACAGGCGGCACGGTGCCTATGAGATTGAACATAACTGCGCGGGCGTGGGGCTCTACAGACCCAAGCGGCATTGCGGTGATTGCGCGAATGTGATTTTCGAATTGGCTGGTGACGGTACCATCGATAGTCGCGTGTCCGGAGTTGTGGACCCGAGGGGCGAGTTCATTTGCAAGAAGCTCTCCTCTCACATGAAAGAGCTCGATGCCGACAACGCCGACGTAATTGAGCTCTTCGAGCACTTTTGTCGCTATGTCATGGGCCGCATGTCGTAGCTCCGGCGAAACGTCCGGTGCAGGCATCTCAGAGCGATGCAAAATTCCATTGCGATGTTCGTTTTGGGCCAACGGATAGGTAAGGATCGTGCCATCCTGTGCTCGGACTGCGATGACGGAAAGTTCTCGCGAGAACGGAACAAAACCCTCGACAATGAGAGGCGAACTGCCCAGCTCTTTCCATGCTACAGCGATATCCCCCTCACTTTCGAGCATTCGCTGCCCCTTCCCGTCGTATCCAAAACGACGAGTCTTGGCCATGCACGGAAGACCGAGCGTTTCGCACGCCTCTCGCAGCTCTGCTTCCGAGTTCGCGCCTTTGAATCGAGGCGTTGCAATTCCCAATCGTTGCAGGAACTCTTTTTCAACCAACCGATCCTGAGATACTTCGAGGGCTCGGGGTGGAGGATATACAGGCACCACTTGAGTCAAATAATGAGCCGCGCTACACGGCACGTTCTCGAATTCATAGGTGATGACATCACACCGTGCCGCAAAGCTCTCCAAAGCTTTTTGATCCTCGAAAGAACCGATAGTAATGGCTCCGAGATCCTTACACGGCGTTCCTTCCGATACGTCGAAGAACGAGAAGGAGTGTCCGAGAGGGTACCCCGCTAGAGCAAGCATTCTTCCGAGTTGACCTGCGCCTAAAATTCCGATTCGCATGGTGTCAGCCGTTTTTCAGTGAAGGGGAGGGGAGTGCGAGAATCTTTTCAGTTTGAGCTGAACGAAAGTGCTGCAGCGCTTTCGAGATCTCGACACGTTTTATACCCAAGATGCTCGCTGCCAGAATAGCTGCGTTGGTAGCTCCAGCCTTCCCTATGGCAACCGTTGCGACTGGGATGCCGGCAGGCATCTGAACTATGGACAAAAGCGAGTCCATCCCTTTGAGAGCCTTCGATTCGATAGGCACGCCTATCACTGGGAGATGGGTGAGTGAAGCTACCATTCCCGGAAGATGCGCAGCACCCCCGGCTCCTGCAATGATCACTTCCAGGCCGCGTTCGGCAGCTTCCGAAGCATACGAAACCAAAAGTTTTGGAGTTCTGTGAGCCGAGACTACCCGACTTTCGAACGCGATTCCGAGAGACTTGAGAGTCTCAGCGCAGGCTTCAAGGGTATCCCAGTCAGATTGTGAGCCCATAATGAGCCCGACCAGAGGTGACACGTTGGTGGTCATAGCGGTTGAGCGTACCCTTGACGGGAAACCTCAGTCAATGAGATTGGGGCGGCATTGTGCGGGAAATGCGTCTTGGCCGCTTGTGCAGCTTGAAGTGGGGTAGATTAGAGCGCACTTCCGATGTGCGTCACTCGACGTTATTGCTGAATAAAGCCGTCTGTGCTGAGGATCTCTGCGAGTTGATCCGCCACATAGCGGTGTCCCAGCTCGTTGGGATGGCACCCATCGGAGGTCACATAGAAGAGCCTGTTTCGCTTCAGATCCTCTCCATAGCTCCGTTCCATCCGTTCGACGTATTCCGGGTATATCTCTTTTTTCTGAATTTGCGGAAGAAGTTTGATGAGCCGGCTCTGGCCGTTGAGCCATAGGAATCCGTTGTTCTTTGCGTCCTGTCGCGCTTTGCGGGCGTATGCTGGATGGGTACATAGTCCAAGGAACACTACGCTCTTGTTCCCCAATTCTTTTGCCGTGCGTCCCATGCTGACCATATTATTTCCATAATCCTCCACGGAAACTGCCGGCACTCGCTGTCGAACAGAGCTGGTTGACCGGCCCACCGGATTTGATGATCCTGGTGTTGGGAGAAGGCCTTTTAGAATCGTAACCAAAGCGCTCCCTTGGAGAAGGCCGATCACTCTCAGGAGCGAGCGCTTTGCCGTGAACCGGGAAACCTGCTCCGTATGGCTAGTAAACACACCTTTGGCATCATTTGCGCCGAATCCCAAAATGATGACATCTGATTGAAACTGAGGAGCGAATGTATCGAAGATCAGTTTTCCGTACGCGGAGGAGTCTCCCGGGATGGCGAAGTTCGCAATCTCGATATCTTTGTCCGCATAGCGCTTTTTGAGTTCCTGTTGGAGAAGCATCCACCAAGAGTCTTCTGCATTGACTCCCCAGCCAAATGAGCTCGAATCACCGAACACCAGGATTCGAAAGGTATTCGGCCCTTTTTGCGGGGGGACCAGCGGCCCTCGAAAGCCGAGAGCATTTGCAGTTACCTGGTATCTTCTTTCTTGATCCGCCGAGATTAAGCTGAAGGTGTTTTTAACTGCTTTGCTCGAGTGTGGAATCATATGGACACGATATCCGTCTCCCTCGACGAACATGTTGAGCCAGTCGAAAGCATCTTTGGAGGGTTTGGCCCGGGCCAGAGCATTGGCGTCTCGAAGCATCCAGGTCGGCATCTCAAGTGCTACCGGCTGGGCCGCCGGGGGTGCTCCTACGCCGCTCAATAAAAGAAGCCGAGCAACTCCTTCCAGAAGCAGGAGCATCACACACGGAACCCCTACGCTGAGGAGGAGCTTGTGTTTTATGGTAAGGGGCTGTGTACCGGTGGTCATGAGATAACTGCTACAACGTGCTCCGACGAGGAGCGTAGTATCAACAGAAGCGCCGGGAATGTCTACGGTCGTATCATGTCAGAGGCAGGCGCATGCGCACAGTGCTGTAGCTCGCCGGCGAGGGCCACATAAGCCTCACGAGAAGGAGCCCCCTTGATCAGAGAGCCCGACCAGGCATTGTCGAAGTTCGCCAGGCACGCACGATCGATCAATTGCGTCCCAAGGAAAGAGGGGCCGATGTCGCCATTATCCGGATTGAGGAGCGAAAACTGTCCCCGTTTGTCAGCCAGGGACCCGATCTCTGTGCCTGCACAAAAAGTATGTTCGGCAGATGCCCTAAAGCACGTGTCGCGCTCCTGCCCGCTGTAGGCGAAGCACTCCTTGACGAGGTCGGTGCACTGATCGGCATTTTCGGATGCTCGGCAGCTCGTAGCAGCTACGAGCGATAGAAATGAAGAGATAACGAGCGTAGGAAACGTTTTCATTTTAATCCTCACGAGTGCTCCCGGCGTTCCGCGGCAGAACAGAAGCACTCGAAAGAATACCACTCCCTGGGGGCGCAATCTATGTTTGCAAGCATAAATGAAGGGTGTGGCTAAGTCCTTGAATATTCACACAGTTCTGTCAGTACCCCGAGGCAGGCGGAGGGGTGAATAAATGCTATCTGAGTATCTCCCGCCCCCTTTCGAGGCTCTGTGTCGATGAGCCGAAGTCCGAGATCGGCGAGCCTTTTGAGCTCGAAGCGAATGTCTTTAACTCGGTAGCAGATGTGGTGAAAGCCGGGACCCCGCTTTTGAAGGAACTTTCCCAGTGTCGAGTCTGATCGCAGGGGGCTCAAGAGTTCGATCTTGGCCTCACCCGTGCCTAAAAAAACCAACTCAACCCCTTGGGCTTCCAGCGTCTCCCTGAGAGTAACGGTGGTGCCAGCCATACCGTGATAGAATGAAATCGCTTGATCAAGATCCGTCACCGCTACGCCGATGTGGTCCACGGTCCATTGTTCCGAGATAGCTCTGTTCATACATGAAGGGTGCCGTACTTGGTCCTGTGGAGCAAGCGGAAACGGTCAGGCTTAGCTCAGCAGCAACCGCAGCGCGACGTACACTGCGGCTCCCGAGAGATATCCCGCGATCGCGAGGAGAGAGATCCGTTTGACGTACCAAAAGAAGTCTATCTGCTCCAAGCCCATCGCTGCAACGCCGGCGGCGGAACCTACAATCAAAGCGCTTCCGCCGGTTCCGGCGCAGTACGCGAGAAATTGCCAGAAGAAATGGTCCGTTGAGTAGTGGGAGAGGGAGTACATTCCCTGTGCTGCGGCAACGAGCGGTACGTTGTCGACGACGGCCGAGAGAAATCCCACGAGGAGCCCGATGATCATCGTATCGCCGATAACCGTATCGAGCCACGCAGCTAATCCGGCCAAGATCTGAGTGCTTTGCAGCGACGATATCGCCAAGAGTATGCCGAGAAAGAAAAGGATACTAGGAGTGTCGATCTTTCGAATCGCATGATTGACCGAGAAAACTCCCTTCTCCGCCTCGTCTTTGCCGCTATGGATCATCTCAGTCACTACCCACATCACTCCGAGCCCGAACAGCATTCCCATGAAGGGTGGAAGGTGAGTTACGGTCTTGAAGATGGGGACCAAGAAGAGCGTTCCCAATCCCAATGCAAACACGGCGTTTCTCTCGAAGATTGATGAGCTGTACCTCACTTCGGACGAACGCAGTGGAACAGGGAAATCCCCGTGTAGGCTCGAGGCTAGTATCCAGGTAGGTACGATCAAGCACACGAGGCTTGGTAGTAAGAGGTTGGTGACTGTCGGCATGACCGAGATCTGCCCACCGATCCAGAGCATCGTGGTGGTGACGTCTCCCATCGGAGACCATGCACCACCGGCATTGGCCGCAATAACCGTTAGTCCCACAAACAGCATTCGCTCATCTTTGTCTTCTATGAGCTTTCTGAGAAGGCTGATCACCACGATGGTTGTCGTGAGATTGTCGAGTAATGACGAGAGGAAAAAGGAAAGTAGGGAAAGTAGCCACAGGAGCGTGCGTTTCTTGGAGGTGCGTATTCGAGAAGTTATAATTTCAAAGCCGTCGTGTGCGTCGATGAGCTCGACTATCACCATGGCGCCCAAGAGGAAAAATAGAATTCCAGAGAGTTCCCCCATGTGATGCTCGAGCATCCGGCTGATGGAGTGCTTATCCGCCTCGCTCAAGATAAAGATTGTCCAGCAGAGGGTGCCGGTAACAAGGGCCGATGCCGCCTTGTTGAGTTTCAAGGTATGCTCGAGGGTGATGGCGCTGTAGCCGACGAAAAATGTGGCTAGGATCAGAAAAGTTACGATATCCATGCGATCCGGCCTTTCAAGAGTTCGTCTGGGTGCTCGTATGTACAAGGAAAAAGCCCTGAAGAGAACTCTTCAGGGCTGCACGTTTGCAAGATCGGAGCTAGGGACTGTATGTCCCTACCTTATGGGAATTAATCCTCAGACGTGATCATCTGGAACACCATGGCAGCGAGAACCCCTGCGAGAAGATTCGCGGTCAGGAATATCCAGATATTCGACCACTCCGATAATCCCATGATTGTGACACCAACGGCGACAGCCGGATTGAACGCTCCACCGGAGATGCTTCCTACCGAGAACGCACCAACCATAACAGTGCTACCGATAGCCAACCCGTAGAAGGAGTTGTTGGCAGTGCCCTTAGAGGTAGCAACGTTCAAGACCACGTACACCAACGCGAAGGTGAAGAGAAACTCAGCGACCAAGGAGCGGCTGACGTCAAGTGTCTTCGGGGTGACGGAAGCTCCCGGAAATAGGTATCCGACCACATATGCGGCTACCGCAGCTCCAATCGTTTGAGCCACGACGTATCCGAAGGCATCAGAGGTCTTGCACTTACCGCGCAGCGTAACGCCGAGAGTAACGGCGGGATTGTAATGAGCTCCGGAGATGTGCCCACCGGCAAAAATCATCACCATCAGAGCAAAGCCGATAGCGAGCGGTGGAATGACGCCTGCGGCGTTCCCGACGACGGTACAGCCGATGGTCAACACAAGAAAGAAAGTACCGATAAATTCTGTAATAAGTTTGTTCATGTAATCTCCTGTCTTAATACTGAGGTTGGTTCGAAAACTCGATATCGCCTAGCTTCCAAGAATCCTAACAAGTGTAGCTCGAAGGAAGCGAAGCGCGAGTAGTCGGACTAACCCACACTGGGCCCAACAACCGATGAGCCGATACAGGCGGATTATCGA
>JBILFA010000013.1:0-45957 GCA_044351795.1 Bdellovibrionota bacterium
AAGTATAAGAAAAGTGTAGGGGAAAAGCCATATTCGGTCCGTATCAGTGGGAGGCTGTTCGAAACGTACGTATGGGGCGCTCTTCGGTCTTACCAGATGGTTACACGACTCTCGGGCGCTGCCCAAGGACCGACGAGCGAGCTGGCACGTCATCGTTGCGTCTTAACCGCGCTCTGCTACGATGTCTCCGGGCGTCGTAGCACAACAGCGAGCACTTCATGTCCCGTCGTATTCCTGCATCGGTAATCAACGCCCTCCGTCAACGTTCGGAGGAGGGCACCCTCCGTTCGCTACTCACTTCCACCAACGGGGTCGACCTCTGCTCCAACGATTACCTAGGGCTTGCTCGACGCCTCGGTGGGGTGTGTAGCACCCCTGCAGCGGGACTAACGTCCTTGGGAGCCACCGGTTCTCGCCTCGTGAGTGGATCCACCGTCGCCCATGAGGAGTTAGAGGAATTTTTGGCTTATTTCCACGCCACCGAGTCGGCGCTTCTTTTTGGATCGGGTTTCGAGGCCAATCTCGGGGTGCTCGCAAGTGTGGGGGGACGTAACGATACGATCCTTTACGATGAGCTTGTGCATGCCTCAATGCGCGATGGTGTGCGCCTGAGCCTTGCGCGCTCGTACTCGTTCCGGCACAACGATCTCGAAGACCTCCGCAGGAAGATCGCGCTAGCGAAGGGCGACTGCTTCATCGCGGTTGAGTCCCTCTACTCGATGGATGGCGATTTCGCGCCATTGGAGGAGCTGTGTGCGCTGTGTCAGGAGACCGGAGCCTACTTAATCGTCGATGAAGCACACGCCACCGGTGTTTTTGGCGACCGGGGCGAAGGGTTGGTGCAAGCCGCCGGGTTGGCAGGGGCGGTGTTCGCTCGTATCCACACGTTTGGAAAGTCCCTAGGATACCGTGGCGCGTGTGTGGTCGGTGCGCGCGAGCTGAGAGAGTTTCTCGTCAACTTCGCGCGCCCGTTTGTCTACTCGACCGCTGTTGACCTCTTTTCGCTGCAGTGTATCCGCATCGCGTATGAGCTCATGGAAACCGCTCGCGCCGAACGTACTATCCTGCGGCAGCTCATCGCCACGTGGAAGGAGATCGCCGCTGGGTATCCGCAGGTCGAATTTATGCAGTCCGAGAGTCCCATTCAAGGAGTGCTCGTGTCGGGAAACAAAGCAGCACTCTCACTTGAAGAAGGCTTGCGCGAGCTTGGGTTTTTCGTGCGCGCAATTCGCTCGCCGACCGTTCCAGTGGGCCGCGAGCGTCTAAGGGTCTGCCTGCACTCGTTTAACCGGATACCGCAGCTCAGTGATCTGATCTCTTTTGTCGCGCATCAGATCGGCTCCCAGGGGACAGTATGCGCGACCGCAGGTTAATTCTCAGGGGGTTGAACACCCTTTCTGCTCTCGGATCCTCACCGGAAGAAATTCGGGCATCTTTAGAGTTCCCGTGCGCAAGAACGCTCTGTTTGCAAGCGATGGAGCGTGGACCGGTTTTCCCTCTGGCGCCATCCGCGGAAGAGCTGGTTGAAGAGATCCGCTTAGCAGGACGATATTCGAAACTCGATCGAGTGACACTTCTGGCGCTGGCCGCTGCGCGGCGCACCCTTGGAGCCCTTGATGGATCGCTCTCGGATATCGGATGCGTTACGATCGGCTCATCGCGTGGCGCGACGATCTCCTTGGAGCGCACCATGGCTGGATTTCTTGCCGAGAGCGGTTGCAAGGTTCCCACCGACACGTCCCCGACGACTACCGCCGGAAATATCTCTTCATGGGTTGCACAGGATCTCGTCGCTCGTATCGGTGATCGGAGCGACGTCCATCCGATCGTCTCGCTTGGGACATCGATGACATGTACCTCGGGTTTTCATGCGCTGTTAGTAGCGTTGGGGTTCGTTAGAGGAGGCCTCGCCTCTGCGTGTTTAGTGGGTGGATCCGAGGCGTGTCTTACCCCCTACACGCTCTCTCAACTTCAGTCCTTGAGGATCTACGGGAACGACGGGGTCGAGTGGCCGTGTCGTCCGCTGGATGATCGGCCTCGGCCGGAGAATACAGTGGTGTTAGGAGAGGGAGCCGGCACGGCTGTGCTTACCTTTTGGGATGGGGTGACCCAGGCAGGAGATCTGGAGCTTGTCGGAGTTGGTTGGGCTCTCGAGGAGACGCCATCGGCAACTGGGGTTTCGGCGGATGGTCGTGCGTTCGAAGCGTCGATGCGGATGGCTTGTAGCTCCCTGCCCAAGGGACTCGAGGTCGAGGCGGTTGTATTGCATGCCCCTGGGTCGCTACGGGGGGACGAGGCGGAATTGGCTGCTGTGGTGCGGACCTTGGGCGATATCCCCCTGTGCACCACCAAGCACCTGACAGGGCACACCTACGGTGCCTCCGGGTTTGTAAGCTTGGAGCTCGCCCGGTACCTGCTTCAGGGGGCCGCATGGCCAGGACTTCCCTACAACGCAGCACGTTATTCGGGGCGTCGGGAGCAGTTTCGGACAGTAATGGTCAACACGGCGGGCTTTGGTGGTAACTCTATCAGTGTCATAGTTGCACTGCCGCGTTAAAGGCAGGGTGCTGGTTCGAGTTCGATTATAATGGGTGGTCAATAAGTTATCTTGCTTGCCAATGTGGTTGAAAGGTTTGTGGATTTGGGCTAAAACATGAAGCTCGTACGAAAAGTAGGCCCCTTGAGGCCAGTCGGGCCTTTTTGGTCCTGGATGTAGTTGTGAGGATTTCATATGGCTAAAGCCGCTAAGGAGACCTTTTTCCTTGTTTCTTCCGAGGGAACCGGTTTTGTTTACTCGAATCGCAAGAACAAAAAGAAGGGTAAGGGCGAAAACAAGCTTAAGGTTCGCAAATACGATCCGATCGCTCGCAAACACGTCCTGTTCGAGGACAAGAAGCTTTCAAAGCTCAAAAAGAAGTATCAAGCTGCCGCACAGGTAGGCGATACTGCAGGCAAATAAGGGCTAACTCCTTTTTGTAAGGGTGCTCAATTTCGTAAGGGTGCTCAATTTCGTAAGGGTGCTCAATGAGTCTACCGGAAGGGAGTCTACCGGAAAGCGCTTCGGCCGCTACCACCCTATCTGCCAGCCGTGTCTCGACGACGCAGGTGAATCAAAGCGAGGTCGCGGGCGATTCTTCGAACGCCGCGCAATCGCCGGAAGACCTAGCAAACGGCCATTCTTCCGGCAGTGTTACTTTTCAGCCTTCGTGGAAGGCTCCCGTGGTGATTGGACTGCTGCTTGCCGCACTAGCCGCCGGTAGCGTTTTGTTTGCATCCTCCGCAGAGAGCGAGCCTGCTGTTCTCTCGCTAGGCGTCGTGCTGTCTGCGCTTTCATTGGTTATTGCTGGCATCGATGGAACTCTTCTGATGATGTCAGGGGCGTACCGTTCGTCCAGTCTCTCTCTCTTTCCTTCTGCCGGAGTAGTAGTTGTCTCTCTGGCGATCGGCGCGGCGGCACTCACCCCGGGAGAGGTCATATCAGCGTGGCTCATCGGACAAGCTCCTCTGCTGTGCGGAGCCTCACTGGTCCTGCGAGGGCTTGCTTTGAGATCGTCGGCTCGGGTTGCGGCGAGTGCTCCACTCTTTTTTCCTGATTCTCCCGATCCTCTGCGCCTGGTCGAGGGTGGGCAGACGCTCTCTCTGAGCGAGGGATTGGTCGTTCCTGCCGATGCTCGTATCGAGTCGGGGAGCTGTTCGGTGATGGAACGCTGCCTCTCGCCGATCCCGGCGTTCCGCATCAGGGATGAGGGCGAGATCGTTTTGGCGGGCTCGCTGGTCTTAGCCGGTTCGGCAGAGGCCGTCTCCCTATCGGGTACGAAAGACTCAGTACTACAGCGGGTCGAATCCCTGGTTACTCCGTATGTAGAAGAGACCGAACGCACCACGATGGCAGAACAGGATACTTGGGTGCGGAGCTTTGCTGTCTTTATCGCCTTTGTGGCGGTGGCCGTAGCTATCTCATGGGACAAGCGAAGCGGTTTTGCGACAGACGTGCTCTTGGCTGGTGGTCTGACCCTGTTCGTCGGTGCGACCGGATATCTCATAGATATCGTGAAGAGCGCAGGGTGTTCACTCGTCCGGGCGTGGGCACGGGCGGGTTTCGTCTCCACGCGACCCTCGACGCTCTCAGATCTTAACACCATCTCCAAGATAGTCGTCGATTCTTCGTGTATCGACCTTAGCTCTGTGTGTGAAGTTCGTGAATTGGAGACCCTCGACGATCGCGTAGGGAGAGAAGCATTGTGTAGCTGCGTTGCATCGCTCCTGGGTCGGGCTGATGACATGGCGCTAGTAGCAGCCGGTGATTACTGCCGGCGATTGCTTGGTCGAGTGGTTCCAGAGCGAGTGCTGGACCTGCGTGAATACGAAGGGCGAGGGGTGTGCGGCTCTGTGAAAGGGGTCGAGATATCGATAGGTAGCGAAGACTTTATCGTAGAGCGCGGTATAATGTTGCAGCCGTCTGACATCGTTACGACCTCCCCTGAGGAGCGCGTCTTGCTGGTAGCGATAGACAACGATGTAATTGCGCGCTTTTGGATCCGATATGGTCAGGGTGACCTGGTGAGCCAGTCGGTCGTGAGTCCATGGCCCGCTGACATCAAGGTACTTCCGTCAACCGGAGCGCAAGGAGAGATCACCGCTGGAACCTTGCTCATCAAAGGCAGGGAGTCGGCAGTTTTAGGAAGGTCGCATTCCTTGGAGGTCGCGCGATTCGATGGTGAGCGCTTTGAGTTTCCAAAGGCTACACTGGTAGCACTTACGGCCCGGTTACATCATCTACCGGTACTTCTCCGGGAGCTGCATGCTTTCAATCGACGAGCATCACACCTTCGTTTGATAATAGCCGGTGCGACGCTGGTATGCCTGGTGGCGGTATTAGGGGGTCTTCTTAGTGCCATCGTTCCAATCATCGTTCTTGGCTCTGTGGCGGTGTTCCTCTCGCTGTAAGGGGTGTCTGTGAGCCAAGCCGGGATACAGCGCCTTCCCAATCCTCATTGATAGTGCAGCACGGAGCACCGAAAACGCGGTTGCGGCATCCGAATAGAAGAGTCCTAACTGTACACACGGAGGATGTATGTCTACGGGTGATCTAGATATTACAGCAGGTTCCAGGTTCGGTTTTTCTAAGGTTGTCGTCGACGAGCTTCTCGAGGGAAGCACGGGCTATGCGGTCGGCCCCGAAAGGGCGCTACTCTCGGCTCTACTCTTTGACGGAGTGCAGGCCTTCATAGCTTATGCACTATCGACAACTTCTAAGGAGCGTTGCTCTTTCGTCGAGGCCTACCGATGGGTAATGGATAACGGCGTGGAATACGCTTTTTCATTCAACAACGTCTGTGAGGCGTTAGGGATACATCCTGACTACCTGCGATACGGCCTCGTAAACGCCTCGAATTCGCTGCTTGCAGACGTAGCTAAAACGCGGAGGAACTCCTAGCTCCTCGACCGGAGAGCTTTTTGACTCAACGAGGTCGTTAGCCGCGTTGGAGACTTCTCCGAGAAGAATACGCCGAATCGAGACGTAGAACTCCCGGATAAGACACATAGCACAACGGAGAGCCTGGACATCACTCTCTTGAATCCTCGTAGACGTAGCATTTGCTTTCCGTTTCAGCATCAGCTCTATCCCCTTCTGATTTCCTTACTCTGCTCGTTTCTATCTCTTCTGGGATAGTCTGAACTCTAGCCGTTCGTGACGCTTTCTCCGGGTACATTTTTTTAGATGGAGCATTCGACAGTGAGTTGTCTGAAGTCCGTGTGTCGGGCATTTTATGTGTCTTATGTCTAATAAAGTAGTACCTGTGTTATCGACCCAGCCGCGCAATCGTCGGACGAGCCGTTCCGTATACTTGCAAATATTGGATTCTCTCCGAAATCACACAATCAAGCTTCAAATTACTGGGCTCGCCTACGGCACCTCTGTTTCAATCGTGCAGGCTCGCGTTATTGACGAATACGTGAAGCGGGGGGCACCTCGAATCGGCGAGTTGGTGCCGGTGCTGGGAATTCACAAGAGCTCTGTTTCTCGAAACCTTACAGGCCTGGTCAAAGCAGGATTCCTCAAGGAGGAGCTCTCCAAAGAGGATTCGCGTCGCAAGGTGTATACGATTACAGTAAAAGGCGAGAGATTCTTGGCTCAGTTACGGGAGCGAAGCAAAGCACACTACGAGCGTGATGCGGCGAAGCTCTCACCTGAGGAGATGAATCAGCTCGTGGAGTTTTGCGGTACCTTGGCGGGTCGCGGTGAATCTCTCCCGGTTTTGAGAGTTGATGGGGAATCTGATCTCATGATCGCAATGCGTCGCCTCGCGTATGCGCATGGATTTGTATCTGACAATTATCTCAAAACCGGCTTGACAGTGCTCCAATTCGTGCTGCTTTCTGAGATCCATCACGAAGAGATGGATCTGGGCTCACTTTGTCGATTGCTCAAGACACCGCACAGCACCCTTACAGAAAGGCTCAATGCCATGGCGCGCCGTGGCTGGTTAAATTCGACTCAGAGCCCTCATGATGGCAGGCTTCGACACCTCCAGTTGACTCCTCAGGGAGTGGCAACACTCAAGGCGGTCGAACGGAGGGCGGAGCGCACTTTTAAAGCTGCTCTAAAGGGACTGTCGTCGGGCCAACTACGGATATTCGAAAATCTCCTCGCTCGATATGTCGGCCCGAAAACCTGGAGGCCCCCCCTTTCAAAGCTCAGGGATCTTGACTTCATGGAGGCTTCTAATCGCGAACTGCCGGGGCTACGAAGAGAGCTTCTGGCTCATATCGCTCGCCAGCGAAGCGGTTATCCACTCTCGGGATTTCTGTTTAGCGCCGACAATCGCACACTTAAAATCACCTGCCACGGTGTCGAGTGTTGTGTATGTGAAGTAAAAAAAATTGATGGCGGTCGATTTGTGCTTGTGAACTATCTCAACCGTTCGACGAGTTCGGGGATGTTCGGCACCAAGCGAGCACTCGTGTCGTTACTGTCACAGATCTTAGGCCGCCCCGTGGATATCGGAGCAAAGTGGCAAGCGGTTATCGATAATCGGTCCGTACGACGAAATGAGACTACCTTGGTCAAAGAGACCGAAGGGTGTTGCTAGTGCGGCGAATAACCCTGTTGAGTACAAATTTCCGGTCACCGCACGAACGCGTCGGTGCCGAGATTCGAGCCCACATCCTGTCAGCTTAGCTGCAGATCCATTAAACGAGCGACTCGACGGACGGTCAGCCTGCTTCAGACCGTCTCGAGCGCTCAACGATTGAACCGATTGAGGTACGCAGTCAGGTCTGCCAGAGCTGCTGTTGATGGGCGTTCTAAACCGCTCATATACTCATTGGAGAACGCCGCATTAATCTGCGTATACGTCTTGTTACGCCGAGAAACTTCCGTATGACACGCGCCGCATGAACGAGCAGCGAAGATTTGTGCTCCTCGTGTGATGTTGCCTACACTCCCGGCGGGGATGCTGAAGCAGCTGGTATTACCGAGTGTGTCGAAACATGGAGTTACCTGCGGAGTAGGAGTGCCGGTTGGAGTCCGAGTCGGTGTCGGCGTTGACGTTTGAGTCGGTGTCGGGGTTGCAGTGCCGATCTGCGGAGGCGATGGAGTCGCTGTGCGTGCCGGGGTAGGCGACGCAATCACCGGCACTGACGGCGTTACAGAGGGTACTGGTGTTGTCTCCGCCGGCCGAGTTGCAGTTGGTTGTGGTGCGGGCGCTCCGGGTGTCACGGTCACCGGCGCAGCGTTCTCTGCCATCTGCTCGCAGGACGGCCTACAGATCCGAGCAGCCCTACGCAATTCACGAATTCTGCTCACATTCCGGTTACGTGCTCTCAGACTTCCGCGGGCACGCCGCCTCTTGAGTGCCGCAATCCGATCTGCGACGGTTTCGAACGCTCGACTCTTTTTGTGATAAACTACCGGAACAACGTCCTCGCCGACGAATCCACATGTGCAAAGTTCATCATCCACGGCGACTTGAAACACCTTGGTAATAGCGGTCGGTGCCTCGGCTGAACCCAGCGCAACGTGCATCACCATACTGCCAACTACCACAGCGCAGAGGAGTCTTAGTAATCGCATACAACCGCCTCGAGAAACCTCTTAAGACCTAACGAAATATCCTTACATTATACGCCGACGTCGGAAACCTTCCGGGGATAATGATAGCCGGATCAGCACCTGCCTGCTGTAAAACCTGAGCCAGAACCTCCCGGAAGTCCACGCCCGGTACTGCCACTCCACGATCGGTCGTAATATGACCGCCAGGTATCCAGCCCAGCGCACCCGTCACCGTTTTTGGATTGAGAAAATCATCAGGTCTGTAAGCGGAAGGTCCATGAACACCGGCGATGACCCGGCTTCCCTTTCCGAACACCCACGCGACACGACCGTGGCCGTGATCATTACCGGGCACGAAGATCGTCCTGCCCGCACCATCGATCTCTGTATTTGCATTCTGAAACGAGTTACGCCCGAAGCCGTGCCACACCAGGAGGATGACATCGTGTCCACCCATCTCCATGTCGGTTAGGAAAGCTCCTATCGCCGCATTCAATCCCGTTGTCAACGACTCGACCGCCTCTGCCGCTTTTGAGTGTACGTCCCACCCTGGAGCCGAAAGATGAATACTACCGCGCGGGAGAGAGCCCGTGCGAATCAGACGCGCTGCATTCATAAAGGACTGGCTGAGGGCATCTATTCCATACGTTGCTCGCTGCGCTGCCGGTATTGCATTGTAGCTCGCTACGATTCTCAAAAACTCAGACGCCGAGGTTTGAAGCGTATCCCATGCACTGTGGAGTGCTCTGTCCGTCACATTGGACAAAACAGGGTCCGCTCTTCGCATGCGCCCGAACGCCTCCCCGATGAATCTCGCATATGCGGTACCACCCCTCGGATTATCAAATCCAAGCGCTGCAAGGTCAGTCACGATGTTGACCTTCGAGTTTTCGCCCTCCGCCGTCAATGTTCGTCCACGCAAACTGAACACAGCGAGCGGTTCGCTTGCATAGCACTCGTCTGCCAGCTTTCCCGCCCACCCGACGGTACCGGCAGAGGTAGTCACATCGGCCGCACTGACCCGAGCCCAGCTCGTATCGTGACCGAAATCCCGATTCGTATCGTGACCGACGTAGTTTATCGCCGCGAGCGAGTACTTAGCGGCGTTCTGGTTGTTAATCGCTCTCTGAAAAGTAGTCAGATTCGGTCGTAGCGCGTACTCAGTTGTTCCATTTATCGGTAGCAGAGTCCGCGGCCCTTGTTGTCCCGGCAGGGCCAAGGTCGGCAAGATATTAGGATTACTCGCGGCGTAGGTGCTCCACGCGGCCGCGCTCTGCGAGGGGCAGAGCAGAAGATGATCCGGGGCTTCGCCAGCGAGGTGGAGTTCCACCACCGGTACGTTCGCACAGAAACCCGAGGCGAACGCGACTCCACTGGGACGCAGCATCGAATAGGCAGCATATCCAGCCAATCCATGTGCTGATCGCTTCAAGAAATGACGTCTACTTATTCCCATAACTGCACCTTCAAAACCTCATTTCCGTACAACGTTTGACAATCTCCACACCGTCGCATCCGTATGATTTAGCTCGCTAATCGTCGCACTAAAAGACTCCTTTCGTTAATCGTCTCAATTCTCTCCCGACATTATATTTATCGGGAGAAATTACGTGCCACCATCAATTCGATAGCTGAACAGAGGTTCGCTTCTGCCGCAGCGACCAAGCTGTCGTACGGCCTCGGTGTCAAAACCAATTGCCCTTGAGCGTTGAGAGACGGAACGTTATCGAGGACTCGACGCACCTCTAACTTGCCAGCGGCACTCAACCTGGTATTCATTCGAATATCGAGGAGATCGACTACTTGGGCGGAGTTGCGTGTTACACCATCTGCCGGAAGGACATCGTTACAGGTCCACACACGGGTGGTGGGTGCTATGCTCGATAAGTTCTTGATAAAGTACCTTATCGTGTTGACCGCTGTAAGTTGATAGTTGGGATCTGCAAAATCGAGGTTATCGTAGCCGAATACCGAGGGGAACGTAGTTATGACGTGCCCACCTCTCTGTAACAGAGTTGACAAGGAACCCATGTTACTAGCATCGAGCCTCATGCCAAGTCGCCGAATTGTACTTACAACGAGCTCAACCGGGCTCGTCGTGATTGAATTGCGGTATTGCGGCTTCCAGAACTCCTCCGTTTGCAAGAGGATAGCGATCGCTCGTTTCACATTGAAGCGCTCCGCTCGAATCCGCCGCGCAAAAGCATTGACGAACCGACCATCACGTATCAGTGCGCTCAGGTCCTCCGTTAAATACTCGTGTAAGATGCGGTAGGCGAGGAATTTTTCGACCGGCTGACAGTTGAAGATACGGTCGATTACCTCGACATCCTTCGGCGCACCCCCCTCGAATGTCTGCTCGCAGCGGGATCCTGCAAATACGGTTATCGGCTGTTGATAGACATTCTGAGGCCGGATCACCGGTGACCACACCTGATTAGGAGCTTGCCCGGCAACCTCTAATCCGTGCCCGGCGAGGGCAAGCGCGATACTAGCCACGTCGTTTTCGTTGTAGTTTTGCACGGCCTGAGAGCCGGGAGGTGCTAGCGGATTCACCTGTCCGAGCGTGTATAACTGCATCAACTCTCGAGCGTAGTCCTCGTTCGGTTCGGCAGCAGTGCTGAACGCCAAATTGAGGTATTTGAGCGTTGCGCCCTGGCGAGCATGTACCTTCACGAGTTCTCGGTAATCACCGTCTATGGAGTACGCGCGGATGAGCTCCAACTGATCGCGCATCAAATCGAGTTGGGTCCCCGAAAGACTGGTCGCTGACACCGCCAACAAATTGTGGAGGAAGAGAAAAGTCATCCGATCGAAGAAGGGGTTCTTCGATTCGATCAGTAAGCAGAGGGCCCATCTTTGAAGACCCACACCGGTTACCCGTAAAAAGGTCCCGGGCAAATAATCCGCACACTTCTCGAGAACTGGTCGCTCAGTGTTGTCATACCGGTTCAGAAATCCTACCAGGCCTGTTACTCCACCGGTTCTCGCAGCCTCATAGGCTCCTGTCGGTACAGCTCCCAACGCTACCTTCTCGTATAAGTAGCGCACATCGTCATCTGTCAGTGGCGTGGTTCTGAATGCAAGAGGGTCAGGTGTGGGAGGTGACGTAGGTGTAGGTGTAGGTGTGCGTGTACGTGTGGGTGTACGTGTGGGTGTACGTGTGGGTGTACTTGTGGGTGTTGCGGTACGTGTAGCCGTGCGCGTCACCGTGGGGGTCGAAGTCACCGTTTGCGGTGGGATTGGAGTTCTAGTCTGAGTGTTTGTCGGGGTCGGGGTCGCAGTGCGAGTTGCGGTCGACGCTCCAGGCACCGTAGTTACGGCGGTGGGCGTTTTAGTAGGTGTAGACGTTGCGGTTGGATTGATGGTCGGTGGGTCAATCACTGCGCTCGCCGCTGTCGGCTCGGATGTGGCGACCGGCGAAACGACAACAGGGGGGCCTTTGGCACATTCATTACGCCCAAGAGCCAAGAGAGCTCGCCACTCCTTGCGGCGCGCTTGAAGCCGCTCAATCTTTTTGCGGCTCGAGCTTGAAGACCGAGCTGTCACCCCCAAACGTCGTATCCTTTCACGGAGCGATTTCACCTTCTCTGAAGCATCCTCGAAGCGACCGCGAGTGTTTAGTGCACCAACGACGAATCTTCCGCCAACGCTCCCACACGTGATGGGTCGACCGTCAACGACGATGGTGAATAGAGAGGTGGCTCGAGCAGCTTGCGGCAAGAACAGAAGGGTTGTGAAGATGAGAACTACTGCTCGAATGGAAAACTTTTTTAACATCGCACAACCTTCGGTATCTTCTGCTCGCCTATGTTAACGAGTCAGTAAAGGACCATTCAGGAGATCGCCTTAAGCACGCCCTGGGAGGACCTCTCCACAACCTTTATTAAAGCCTGCTCGTACCTCCGGCTCTAACACGCGCGGTTATGGAAGCTCCTTCCCTACATGTCGCCTACCGGCGCCGAAGTGCTTCACCTTCCTTGAAAAACCACTGTGAGGGAACGTACCGACAGAGCAGCCGATTACGGGGTTTATTCGAGAGATATTCAGAGATTGCAGCTACTTAGGCCTTTACCTGCTTTTGTACGAGGGGGATAACGCTTGCGTGACGGGCGGGGCCTGGGTAAGGCGAAGTCCATCAGCGGGCCAGCCGGTACACAGCACCATCGTAGCTAACCACGACCATCTCTCCGTCAGGTGTCTGTCCGAACGAAGATATGAAGAGTTCGGTGTCTAAAAGCTCTCGGTTGGTGAAGGAGCTACGGGACTTCTCGCTGTTTCGTTTTAGGGCCCAGATGCGACCGGAGAGGAAGTCACCGTAGATGTACTGACCTTCTAACCTTGGGAGATTTTTACCGCGATATACGTAGCCACCCGTGACTGAGCTTCCGAGCTCTCGTCCGTACACCCAGACAGGGAGCTCCGTTCCGCGCGTACTACACGCTGCACCATCTGGGAAGCACTCTTTGCCCTCTACCTTGTTCCACCCATAGTTACGGCCCCGTTTGATGATGTCGATCTCCTCGAAGCGGTTCTGTCCAACATCACCCGTCCATAACGTTCCGGTTTCGGAATCCATGGTGAGTTTGAATGGATTACGCATGCCGTACGTAAAGATCTCCGGCCGGAATCCGCCTTTACCGTCCGCGAAGGGGTTGCTCGCCGGGATAGAGTACTGGAGATCTCCGCTCGGCCTATCGACATTGATGCGCAGAATCTTTCCGAGCAGGCTCGCCCCGTTCTGCGCATTATTGAGCGGATCGCCGCCGCTTCCACCATCACCAAGTGGAATGTAGAGGAATCCATCCTTTCCGAATACGAGCGAGCCAGCATTATGATTAGCAAACGGCTGGGCAACTGTCAGGAATTCGATCCGGCTGTCGAGCGACGCCGTGCGAGTAGCATGGTCGAAGGTGAAGCGGGCGATGACTGTCGCTCCATCGTCGGTTCTGGTGTAGTTAACAAAGAAAAATCCATTCTTTATGAACTTCGGATGAAGGGCGAGGCCGAGCAAGCCGCGCTCGCCTCGGAAGGTGAGCAGGGGCGAAAGATCGATGACTTGCGTCTTTTCTGCGGCCTTGAGCGAATCGAGGTGCCAGATTATCCCGGGCTGCTCGACAACGAGCACTCGGTTTCGAGAAGCCGAGCGAAAGAACTGAATATCGACTGGGCGATCGAAGGTATGGGTCGAAAGCACGCGCTCCAGTCTTATCTTCCTTTCCGCGTGGGCTGAATCAGCACCACCCTCCGTGACGGCGAGCATGGCAAGGAGAACTACCGCTATTCCGGCTGCAAAGTGATGTACGTTCATCTTCTCGCGCTCCTTAGTTGTGTAACTCTCGACAACGAAAGTTCAGGCCACTAGTCTATCGACCGCAATTCGCTCGGGGAAGAGCTTAGTTATTCGAGCTCTTGCTCGTCTTCGTTGCGAGTGTCTGAGCTAGGGCCGCTTTGAGAGGCGATCCGATACTGCTCCCCAAACCACTTGGAGAGATCGTTGAGTCTGCATCGCTCCGAACAAAACGGAGCGGCACTCGGTTCTCTATCCGCTGGGAGCTCCTTGCCACATACTTTGCAGCTTCGGCGTTCCCTCTCACTTCGAGATCGTTCTTTCGTATTCATTTGTTGGAGAGGTTAGCAAAGATGAGAAACAACTCAAGCAGGTGCTACCTATCTTTATTGCTCGCTCTCGATGAGACTTTTACGCCCGCTTCTTGATGCGGAGTTCCCGAACACCTGTGGCATCTTGTGCCAGCAGCTCGAGGTGCTGCAACGTAGCCGACTTCGAGAGATAGCTTTCGTCCTCATCAGTCGCGGCTTCCAGGAAGAGAGTCTCTCCCTCGAAGTGGTAAGCCTCAATACGCCTTAACTTATCGAGCAGGCCGAGTTGGAGCTTCTCGTCGAGATTCGTCAACAGCTTTTGCCAGAGTTCCGGATTGTTTCCCTTCGTACTGCCGTTAGCCATCAGATCACCATGCTCTTCGATTATCCAGCCGTTATCCTCCTAAAAGTCGGAGGAGGGGTCTCACGGGCGGCCTCGAAAGACTGCTCGCACAAAATACCGAAGTGTACTGCTCATAGAGTGCCGCTGGTTTGGATGTAAAATCCAACCACCTCACGAGGTTACGTAAACAAAGAAACCACAGCGGTCAGCTCTGCAACAACCCTTACTCCTAGTATATATCGGCAGAATTGGTCCCCGAAAGTAACAAAAACAGAAAGAGCCCATATGAGAGAGCTCAAGTCTCTCGCATGGGCCTTTCCTTGTCTTTCATTACAGGGGCTTATGACAGGAATACAGAAGTTCACTCATGCATGTGAATGCGCCGTACAGACGCGCCCACATACGATGCAAGCTCGAAGCACTTACGCCAGTGAAGCATCCGAAGGGGCGAACTCTCGCACCTGCGCATCAGCTTGGCGCTGAATTGCCTTCCTCAAGCTATCCCCGTCAAGATCGAGTGCCTCGCAAATGAAGCGGAAGGAGAGCGGGGCATCAGTCGGCTCATCATCCATGAGCCACGAACGCGCACCCTCGCGCACATCGCCGTCTCCGCCGATGAAATCGTGAATCGCCCTTTGGAGAACTGCTGCAAGCAATCGCAGTTCAGGGATCGTACCACCAGGGGTTGGAACATCAGAATTGGACCAAAATTTCATAATTTGATCGTCCCATCAAAAAGTTTAATCAATTCAAGCGCACGTTTCGTTCGTCGCGACATCAACCTTGTTCTCCACTTTCGTGCTGTCTCAAGTCTTGATGACTGCGTCGCGTCTTACGTCCTTCACACCCGAATACTAATCGCCGTCAGCGATACGGCGAATCAAAGCAACCTCAAGCCTTCTCCTTCTATGATCTCTGTCACTGATCCCTTCCGACTCCCGTCGTATGCTCAGGCGCCCGTGAAGGGTAGAGACCGTCGATTCATAGAGAGAGAATCATTTTATGTATGCCACATTCCTATCGGAGAGTTTGTTATCGCGCTGCCATAACCCATTTTCTCCGCAACTTTCCCGAACTCCAGAGACAGACTTCCCTGAGCTCCCTTCTTCTTTCGATGAAGCGAAGCCGCCACGTACAGTGTGAACGTAGTGCGGAGTTTGAAGCTGAGGAGAAACCCTCACTAAGAAATCTTAACCAGCGACTTTACCCGCTGGCGGCGCTGCCATCTCTGGCGCTCCGTACTTTCCCGATGAGATTGAACATCTCACCCTACGAAAGTCGAAAGAATCCTCGTTAGAGAACGACATCCTTAAAAACCTAATTACTTCGGCAAACCAGAGACGGAAGAATAGTTCGACACGCGCTCACTGGTCAAGAACTTTTTTCGCTCATCGGCTCCCGATTGATAGGAGTCTTATTGTAGTATCGATAAAGCGGTATAGGATTGTTTCTTTAATCGTTTTGCAGTCAGAGGTGATGCGACAGCGTACTCCTCAGTGGCAAACAAAGGAAGCCTCGACAAGCTATCTGAGCCTTGTGAGTGTCGGTCGCATATTTGAATTAAATTCAATACCCATGTATTACTAACGGGTTAGCGGGGCCGTCGTCCAGTAGTCGATGGGCGCGACTCTCATAAAAATGATCAGCTTGCTTACATCAGTAGTGGAGATCCTGTGTCTGATAGTGTAACGACCGTTTTGAGCCCGCTTACTCCTGGCATCCAAGCTCGCCAAGAGTTTCCCTTTTTTACCGAAGGGCCCGCTGGGTGTTACCTGGATTCGGCCGCTACTACCCAGAAGCCGCGCCAGGTTCTCTCTACGTTGATGGACGTGTTGGTTCATGCGAACGCCAACGTTCACCGCGGTGCCTATCACTTGAGCGCGCATGCCACGGAGCTCTACGATGAGGCGCGACGCAAGATTGCGACATTCATTGGGGCGACTTCTGATCGCTCAATCGTATTCGTGCGAGGAGCAACCGAGGCGATCAATCTGGTGGCGTATGCCTCAGAGCATCTCTTCCAATCCGGCGATGTGATCCTCCTCACTCTCCTGGAGCACCACAGTAATATCGTTCCGTGGCAATTGCTGGCTAAGCGCCGCGGACTGAAACTCGCCTTTGCAGATATCACTGCTGATGGTCGATTGGACATGGAGGATTTCCGTCAGAAGCTCCAAACGCTCAAGCCTACATTGGTTGCCTGTACGCAGCTTGCAAACTCTCTCGGTACCGTGACTCCCATAGAAGAGGTAGTCGCTTTGGCGAAGAGCGCAGGTGCACAGGTGCTCGTTGACGGAGCCCAGGGAATAACGCACCTAGGAGTCAACGTAGACAGCTTGGGGTGTGATTACTACGTGTTTTCGGGACACAAAATGTACGGGCCGACCGGTATCGGCGTCCTGTATGGACGCCCCGAGAGGCTCGCGGCTCTCCAACCATTCCAGGGGGGAGGGGACATGATTTCTTATGTGAGCGTAGACGGTTCCGGATGGGCCGAAGTCCCTCAACGTTTCGAAGCCGGCACTCCGGCCTTTCCGGAGGCGATAGCTCTTGGTAGTGCTGTGGATTTCTTGCGTCGATTCGCGCGTGCGGATATCGCTCGACACGAACACGAGTTGGTCAGTCAGGCGATTGAATTGCTGAGTAGGGAGCAAGGAATAACATTGTATGGACCGCGCCATGCCGACGGCGCCCAGGCTGCCGTTGTATCTTTCTCGATAGACAACGTTCATCCTCACGATTTTGCAACGATAGCGGATGCGCACAACATTCAGGTCAGAGCCGGCAATCACTGCGCCATGCCGACTCTCAGGAGGCTCGGTGTGCAGGCAACGGCTCGCATGAGTTTCGGAGTGTACTCACACGCAACGGATCTGGAGCGTGTGGTGCTGGCGATTCGAGAGGCCCGGCGCTTGTTCAGTTGAGCTTGGGTGCCGTTGTGGTGGTTCCGCCGGTGAGTCGCACCCAAACAATGGCGCAGAAGTTGTATGTAGCATGCGTAACGGTGACTGCAAAAAGCGACTGCGTCCAGTAGTGGAGCGCCCAAAAGTACAATCCTACTGCGGTGTAGACTGGTAGCATTCCACCGAAAGTTTTGACCAGCCCTACGAAGTGTACATACGCGAATAGTACGCTCGTCAGAACTGCAGCTGTGACCAACCCCAGATGCTCGGTGACGATAGCGTTCAAGACTCCACGGAAGAAAAGCTCCTCACCGAATCCCGACATTACAGCAAGCGCTGCTGCCAACCCTGGGGTGACCTGCTTACAGAGCGGAATGATGACGGTGCGGCTGAATCGGGCAAAGACGGACTCAGGGTGCGAGACACTCCAGCGCCACAATAGATTGTTCAGGAACAAAAGTGGGAGCGCAGCGACTACTCCTACCGCACAGAGGAGCCACGACTGGTGCCAGTGCACCGATACCTCGAACAGTCCCGCAAAGATAAAAGCGATGATTACGAGAAGTCCTTCGGTTACAACGGCGGCGGTCAGAATGTGATAGGTGGTCGACATCCAGAGCTACCCTATAAGCGCAAGCAATCGAACAGCTCTCGAGAGCTTGCCGTGAGCGCCTCTTGGAGTACCGTATTTAGCTCGGTACTAAATGCGAATCTCGTCGTTGCTGCACTTTCGACGTGCGCTTCGCAGCGTCGCGGAGATTGCTTGGGAAGCTCGAGTATACCCGTTAGCGTAACGGAGGCGGAGGGGCGACGTACGAAGATCAGATCATACCCCGATACGTGTAGTTCCCTCACGATGACGGTGATGTGTGGGGTCTGTGCGGTGGAGCCGTGGAGTTCGGTTCTAAGTTTATAGCGTCGCGTTGCGGCCTCGATCGCGAGATGAGTAGCAATGTCGCGCTCGATGTGCGGAGTGTACACGCGTGTCAGGGGCAGCAGCCCGAAAAGAAATTGATTACCCACGGAGCCGCTAGGTTCCTCGACTTGAAGTCTAAGGGTCATCTGCGCGTCTGGAACACTGAGTAGGCGCTGGGCCTCCTGGGGGTATTCCAGCGGTGGTAATGTCGAGCGAAAACAACCTGTTAGCAGGACAGATCCGAGCACACAGAGAATTAGAGCTACATATAACCGAGGAGATCTCATAATCACACTACGGGTTAGTATACGGGATAGTATAATTGATAGTAGGTGTGGTCCGGGCTGCCCGCGACCCGATAGTATATGAGCTGCGTCTTAATCGGTAGTGGTTTTGGGCGCAGTGTGGGGGGCTACCGGTTGAAGAGACCTACCGGTTACGGGGCGCTTAGGGGTCACGAGATACAATGTCGTCGAAAGGTACTAAAAAGAGCAACTCAGAGAACCATTCGGCACCACTCGATCTGGGGCTCTCTGCATTGTTGACCGGGCATACTGCCCAGCCGCAGAGAGATCCTAGCTCTTCTCCACATATCTCCGCCTCTCGAGAGCCCAGCGGCGACGCAAAAGATCCGGCTTTGGGTGAGCGACCTGTGTCGGAGTTCGAGGCGTTGTTTCGAAAGAATAGTTGGGGAGAGCTCGCAAAGCTTGCTGAGACAAAGCTTGCCTTCGCTGATGAGCCTGAGTTCCGTCTATGGTGGGTGCGTGGGCATCTGGGCGGTTTCTCTATGCCCGTGTCCTTTCTTGCTGCACCGCTCGAGGCGGTATGTCGTCGAGCACGCGATAATCAATTCGCAGAAGAGCTTCGTCCCGTTCTGAGGGAGACCGGGGCTTTGGCGCTCGCGCGACTGAAGGAGGTTGGTGCACGCGATCAGGTCGAGAGCCTGAGAGATTCTCTACTTGATGCCGGTGTGCTGGAGAGCGAGCCTCCGGTTCCGAGCGCGGTCGAGAAAGCGCGCGAAAGCGTCTCCGTAACGGCTTCGACCGTTGCACCAGTTGAAGATCGTAGTTCCTCTTCTCACCCACGGAAAATTGCCAGGGCAGCTCCTAACGGCTTTCGGTCCTTGTTGATCGGCGGCGTACTCCTGGCGATTATCCTTGTGGGGTGGGGCGTGTGGTCCTGGTTTCAGGTCGTGTTTGGTGTTCCGGCAGTGATCGCAGCGGAGAACTTCGTATCAGAGCCGCGTGCCGTTGAACAGCTCATCCCCTCGCTCGATCGTCGAGGACCCGTTGGAAGCCTGAGCGCTCTATTTTATTCGATTGAGGCCCCGGAGCCGCTAGAACCGGCGGAGGAGAAGGCGCCTCCTGCACCAGCGGGTGCACATACCTCTCAGACAGCACAGGCTCCATCGCACCCAGATGCGTCTCGCGGCGCGTCTGGTGAGAGGGCCCCTCCCAAGCAGGAACGCCCTCCCTCTGTCCCAGGCCGTAAAGTACAGATCGACACTCGCTCTCCGGTCGAAGGACAGGAGTTGAAAGAGCGCCTGCGCAGACGAGAGACACGGCCGCCGCCTGAAACGGCGCGTGAGCCGATCGTGCGCGAGCCTGAGCGCAACTCATCAGCTCCGGTGATGGAGAATCGCAATCCAGACGTTTTCGATCCCGGAGGGGTCTACCGAGTTCTCGTTAACACCAGTGTTCTCGCAAACCCCTCCTATTCGGCCGAGGTGGTCGGTAGGCTCGAGCCGGGCGACAGGGTGTTTGTTGAGGGCAAGCTCGGACGGTGGGTGCGACTCCGCTCAAAACGGGGTAGGGGTGGATTCGTATTGGCGGAGGATGTTGCTGAAATTCCACGATAGCGCAGCCGATCCCTGTCCGAGTTGGAGGGTTTTCCTCCCTCTTCGATTACGACTTTCCATCCAGTACCTCATCAGAGTAGCGTGTCTCCACAATAGGCGTTTACATTCGAACCAGGCTGTCGCATGAAACCGAAGCTCCTTTCCTCTCTTGTCTCAATCTTATCAGCAGTGTTGATGCTAAGTGTGTCTGCTTGTGGAGGAGGGGGAGGTGACGACGATAGGGCAGAAACGGGTAGCCCTACTGTGGTATTTGGAGCTTCGGCTTGTTCAGTAGTTGGCTTCCAGAAGAGCCTCAAGGTTGCAAATGGTGAAGCGTGCACAGTCGACAGCAGGAGCGATACCTCCTCGATCGTCGAGATACAGATAACTGATGCTGCAGGTAATCAGTTCATCTGCACAGGTACCGTGATATCACCAACTGCGGTTCTAACAGCAGCGCACTGCTTCGCCTCAAACCCTGTGTTGGTCGAGGTCGTCGCGACCGTCCAGGGCGCGCGGCAGCGCCGGTTCGCCAAGAGTTACAGGATTCACCCGGATTTTCAGGACGCTCAGAACGGCTTCTTTTACGACGACGTAGCGGTGGTATTGATGAATAGAGATCTTGCCGCACCGCCAACGCCGATCCTGCTTTCGAGAGAGGCGCTCAAGGGAGAGGAATCGGCTGTAGCCGGATACGGTCAGACAAAAGAAGGTGCTCCTACAGATGGAGTGCTGCGGGCCGGGCGTGCGTCCATACGGAATGTGACCCCTAATCATATCTTCATCTCGTTTACCGAAAACGAAAGCCACCCCTGTCGTGGGGATTCAGGAGGAGCTTTGCTGGTTCAAGAGCAGGGGCGCCTCTCGATCGTTGGAGTCGTTTCACAGAGTGCCCCGAATGTACCGCTCGAGGTGATATGTTCCGTTGGTGATGAGACGCTTTATACCAATATGTACAATCCAAGCGTATCGTCGTTCGTATTATCTGTCGTGCCCGATGCGGCGGTCAACTAAACTAGTGCGGCGAGCGCAAAGCTTCTGTGCTCTCTATGCAGAATGATAGTGCCCTACAGATTGAGATTCTGGGCTCAGGAGGCGCGATAGCGACTCCCAGGGCGCTGTGCGCCTGTCGAGTGTGCGTCGAAGCGCTGGAGAAAGGCGTTCCTTTTTCTCGATGTGGTCCTGCGTATTTCATTCACGGACCGAACCTTCTGATCGATACTCCAGAAGAGATTCGCCTTCAGCTTACTCGATCAAAGATAAGCGCTATCTCAGCCTGCTTCTACTCTCACTGGCATCCCGATCACGTGGCAGGACGTCGTCTGTGGGAGTGTAATTTTGATTATGTCGGCGGTATGCTGCCCATGCGTGCAACTCCGATATACATTCCGGAGCGTGTGGCGGATGATTTCAAGAAATTCTTGGGAACATGGGAGGCGCTCAGCTACCTTGAGTCCAAGGGGCTCGTTACGATTGTTGTGATGAAAGACGGAGAGTCAGTCGAATTCGAGCATGTCCGCGTAACCCCAATCCCGCTGTCCGAGTCCTATGTATACGCCTTTTTGATTGAAACTCGACAAAGAAGGGCCTTTATAGCGCCGGACGAACTCTTTGGATGGACCCCACCTCCTTCTCTCGGTGAGCTGGACGTCGCGATCATCCCGATTGGCTTGATGGAATTTGATCCGTTTACGGGAGTACGACGGCTTCCGGAGGGGTTTCCCGCAAGCATTCGTGAAATGACCTTTGAACAGATGTTAGAGGTACTCCCCCTCATCAAAGCCTCTCAAATTTATCTGTCGCACATTGAGGAGCCCGAAGAGATGAGCTACTCGGATTACTGCAGACTCGAACAGCAGCTTCGTGACAAGAAACTTCCAGTGCGCTTCGCATACGATATGCAGAGGATCTCCGTGTAAGCTCTGGTCCCTGTCGAAGGGTTTCGTACTGCGCTGCGTCGCTTCAAAGCGAGCTGCACCTGCCCGTGGCACGGCGGAAGATCCTAATAACCTTCCGGCTCCATGCCCGTCGTGTGGTCCGTAGTAAAGATAAAATGCAGGTTCAATTGGTACAGCACGAAAGTGTGGGGACTGGTAAGCCTACTACGTTGGGCCTTACAGCGAGTATGAGCGCTAGTAACGTGTTGTAATTGTTGGGGAGGCGTCTGCGCGCATGCTCGTGATAGATTCCCCTGTGTCGGATGAATCAAAACAGCGATTTCAGTAACATAGAACCGGAACAGTGCCGACATAACGTAGTGAGGAGACTCGCGGGGGTGAGCGGGGCACGCGACTGTCCGACCGAATCTCCTGCAATTCGATTAAGTATTGAATTTGAGCGCACGAACGTGTTCTTGATCTGTTTGAAACCTACTCTTTTGCGGTACGTTCGTCCGTACACGGTAGGTTGTGTAGTTAGGTTACTCGAGGGAACGTGGCGGTAGAGGGACTCCCCAATCCGAAAGATAAAGATCTCGACTTTCTCCGCTCCGCAGGACGGAAGAATTACGTCCGCCTCGCTCTCAAGCTTTTCTGTTGTTTCCTGGCATTAGTCGCCCTCGGCTTCTTTATTCTCTATAGTATCCACCTCTACCAGGGTAATGATGACGATGTTGCGTCGATTCACCGCAACCTCATAAACCTTAACGCTCCATGGGCGGAGCAATTCTCCGAAAGCCTGCAAGTGCAGAGAGAGTGGCTGGAGAGCCATGGTACATACACCGAGGCCAAGCTCTTCGACGACATAAGTGCAGTACTGGCGCGGAGCGCTATTTCAGTAGCTTCCGAGGGAGAAAAAGAGATGTCTTTTTTTTCGGCAAGCTTAGTCGCTCTTCATACGGGGGCAGTGCGGGTGCTGTTCGTCATCCTGGCGTCTCTTCGATTGTGGATCGTTTCGATCTTGTTTGCGGTGTGTCTTGGGATCACTCGCTTTAAATCCTACGAAGGCGACGACGTACTCGGACAAATGGGCAACGGCCGTCTTTTTTACTCCGGGCTTCGTGCCGATCTCGATCGCGTGACTGAAGACGGAGCCCCAGACGTCCAAGTAAGGGGGCTCGCGTGTCCACAGCTCGTGTCGGCGGCAGAGGCAAGAGCCTCAGATATGTGGCGGATCCTTACGGAGTTCGGTGTTGCAAACGCCACCAACGAGACTTTGACCGCGATCATTTTGAAGAGCGGAAACATCGCACCGTACGTCACCTATTCGGAAGAGGATCAACTTCTGCGGAAAGCTTTCGACGGGGATCTCCTTGGCGAAAACACGAAACATCTCCTGTCTTCCGTGTTGTCACTCCACGCGCTCTATTCCGCAGGTGAGATCCGAGCCTCTGCACCCGCGCAGACTCGAGGCGATCTCCCCGCCTCGTCGTACGAGTACGCAGAGCAGGTACGTCATGCAATGCATCGGGTTCTGATCCCTGAAATGCGTCAGTTGATGGGCACTATCCCCGCCGCTGAGGTTGCAACGACAGTGCTCGCACTGGAGGCTGGAAAGGTGTTGGCCCACTCCTTCGAGGGTGGGCGTTGGATAAAGCGCTCCAATTTTCCACAGCTCAGCGCTCGTGCGGTGCTTCACTCAGTGGTCGGGTATCCCGCAGATTATGACTTCGCCGCACGTCTGCGCATCCGACGCGCGCTGATCTACGCTTCGCGTAGAAGTTCTTTCGCCCCTGTGCATATGCCGATCGATCTCTCTGAAGATATATGGGTCATGCGCCAGTGGTCTGAGATTATGCTTGCTTGTCCGCACGAACTCGAAGCGGTTGCCGACGAGGTAGAATTGGTCGGGCTGGTACGCTATGCACATCGCAAATGGGCGCGAGAATTTGTTGAAAGCTCTGTTGCAATTTCAGCTGAGACGGCTCGTAGCTGCTATGCAACGCCAGCCAATCTCCTCTTCTTACCTTTGCCGCGTATGCTCGCGCTTCTCCGCGAATCGATCGAGTCCACTCAGATCCGACGTATCGAGCAGCTCGGGGCTGTGGTGAGTTCTCGACAGAAGATCAACGAACTGGCTCGTGACGCCGGAGATGAGTACGCCCTTGAGCATCCGTCGTTCGAGCGTGTATTCGCGCCGCTTACAGACGAGGAGATGGCAACGCTGGCTCGCATCCATGCCCTCAATCCAAACGACGTGAAAGACTGGTCAGCACTCCGTGTCGTGCTTAGCTCCTATGGGTGGTTGGCTCGGCGCGTCGGGGATTACTCCGTACCCGAGAGCTCTCTCATCTTCGCTGTATTCAAGGCAGACGACTCGCTCGAGGGAACGAATTCACTCGGACTACTGGGTAAGCCGGGTATGGTTCCTTTTCGAGGCTCTAAGCTTCAGGAGCGGTGGGGCAGAAACTGGGCGAACCGTTTCCAGTGTGTCAACGGCGCAACGATCGCCGAAACAACGGAAGATTATGAGAAGCTCTTGAAAGGTATCAAGGAAGTGTTACCAGAGGATCCGTTGACGGCACAGGCGCCCTTGATGGCGTGAGAATGAGAATAGGAAAGTATGGCACGCACCTATAAGAGGGTTAATTACCACGCCCAAAAGGCAGATGAGCTAAGCCGCTCGCTGATGCACAGCGGCATGGCATCTCTCGGGGCCTTTGGTGCTGCTTTTCTGCCCTTCCTGTCGAGCGCAGATCCTATGCTGCTTTTCGGTCTCGGACTCGTGCCCGCCGCCGCATTCGGCTCCACAGCGCTCACCATGGCTCGGCAGCAGTGGCTCGAATTCGAGCGACAGCGCGAGAGCGATCTGCGGGGAGGGCGGGACGTTCTCGGTGTTCCACCTGATCGAGCCTGTTTTCACAGAGCGATTGAGGACGCACGTTCCAAGAACAAGAAGATGATCGATCGGTATCTGGTCGGCTTCGAGCTCGACTCCGGAGCCCCCTTGTGGGTAGATGACGATGAGATATGCACCCACGGCGCCGTGTTCGCCAAAACCGGCGTAGGAAAGACGCTATGGCTCGAATCGCTCATCTTCCAACAGATGGCGCGCGGGAGGGCAAGTGGGTGCACGTTCATCGATGCAAAGCGTGACTCAGCGACCTTGGCGCACATAATTTTGATGGCGCTCGTCACCGGTCGAATCGAGGATCTGATTGTAGTCGATCCTTTCGACAGTGTGCACTCATACAACTTCGTCATGACCAACCAGCGCGCCGATGTAAAGGCCCGCAAGGTGCTGCGAGCGGGACTTCCTCCCACATCGGATCAGAGCACCACCAAGCACTACGATCGACTCGCAGCAGACTCGATATATCGAATGGTTCGTGCCATGGAGAGCTTCGGACTGGCATGGTCAATTCAAGATATCGCAGTTGCACTGTCGGCGTTCCAGCTCGCCTACCCGCATCTCCGTAACATGCTCCACAAAATCGGCGCCCGACAGGCGATGGTCGAGCTCGGACACCTCGCGTCGAGCTATCGTAGTGTGAAAGGGGTACTGGACACCGCACGCATTACCGACAACTTGCGCGGCATCGCGTCCGAGCTGCACGCGATCGCAGGCAGTGAAACGGGACAGGTCTTCTGTACGAAGTACACCGATCTCGTTCTCACAGATGCCATTCTACGCGGAAAGATCATCTACTTCATGTTGCCGCGTCTCGAGGAAGCCGAGAGTGCCGCGCGCATGGTGAAGGTATTTCGCGAAGATCTCGAGGTATCGATAGGGGAGATTACCTCTTCACGCATCCACAACCTCGAAGATCCTCACCTCGTAATCATAGACGAGGGATCTTCGACATTCGGTCCGACCTGGGCAAACCTCTTCGAACTTGCGCGCCGCGGTCGATTCGCCCTCCTGTTCGGCGCACAGTCAACCGGCGGTCTCACCGATTCAGCTATGGGCTTGAGTGAGTCGTTCTATGAACGCGTGATGGCGAACGTCAATCTCAAGGTGATGATGCGTATCGGAGACAATCGAACCGCCGCAGACATGACTGAATGGTTTGGAAAGATCGTTTCCACCAAAAAGGCTGTCGGTGCCGGCGTCACCACGGGCTTGAGCAGCAGCCTACTCAAAGGATCACTCGATCTCGATACAAGGCGCTCGGGTGGAGAGTCTCAAACGGTTAGCTACGTCGAGGACGAGGAGGACCTCGTAAGCGCTGAGGAGCTCAAGCACGAGATGTCAGCCGAGAAGGGGCTCGCGTGGTTTGATCTCGGAAACGGGAAGATAGTGAAAGGTCGCTCTTTTTGGTTCAATGCAGTAACACCGGAGACCTGGGAGGGGCGGGAGTTCCTCGTTCGCCCCGAGCGTTTTGAGATGGACGAGATCGGCTTAGCCGATTGGGTTGATGAGCAGATCTTGTCCCAGGAGCAGCAAGAGACATCAACGAAGTTCGCGCCGAAGGCAAAGCCGGTTTCGCCTGAACCGGCTCCGCCCGATCGTAGAGGATCTCCTGCTGCGAGCACCACTCACCATCAGAAAACAGGCGGCACAACGGGCGAGGGGGCAGAGACTCCGTCGAGCTCTTTCAAGATCTCGCTGACCCCACGTGGTCCTAAGGCTCGCGGGAGCGTCATCTCCCTCCCCAAGTCTGTGCCGCCGCCACCTGACCCGCCCTCGTCCTCAAAAGGGAAGGGCGATATCACTTCGCAAGCAGGCAAAAAGGGCAAATCCTCTTCGCAAGCACCAGAGCCGCCGTCACCGCCTCCCAAGGGTGGTGCGAAGATAGGCCCCTTCAAAGTTCGCAAGTAAGGAAGTGATATTAGTTCCTTGTTTCAAGAGGTTGCAGAGAGGAAACAGCTCATAACCAACGTGTGTATGTCCCCCTTACGTCTTACCCCACTACCTTAACACCTTGCTTTTAGGAGAACCTATCGCTATCGTCATTTGTTTAGACTAGTTTCGGTGATGCTCCCTGTGGGTGACGTTCGGCGAAAGTAATTTCCGCCGTAAGGGACGATAGTTGTAAATCTCCCGTTTTTTTCGGAAGCACACAGGTTGTAAACCGTGAATATTGTAGGGACTCACTCGCAGCGAGAGTGAGGACTGTGCTCGAGTGCTCGCAGCGGATTCTCGGGGACGCTCTAAAGGTGATTCTTCGCGTGTCGATGCGGCTGCGCTTCGTTCACAGGTTCTAAATATAAGGTAGAGGTTATGTACCGCGGCGGTATTACGTTTTCGATTAATAAATCCTTCGGAAGACTTCAACTCATCCCCGAACCTCACGGTCTGCGGCTTTTCTACACTCCAATCATAGATGGAGCTGAGGCTCCTGGTGCTCCGGGCAGCTTGGATATGATGCTGCCGATCGATGCGATCGGGGGACTGTGGGCCACTACACGTGCATTCCTCTACGGTGTAGAATCACTAGATGAAAATGTCATTTTGCAAAGCGGCGAAACTGAGAGCGACTCTGATACGCTCGTGAAGCTCTATCGCGACAAACCACGCGGACAACAGGGACGCTTGAGTGGAGAGGAAACGTGCTGGCTCCGAATCGTGACCGGACGCACTGAAGAGGAGCGTCGACGTATCAAACTCGGACCCCGTGACCTATTGTGCCTCGAGCTCTCGTGCAACTCTGTCATGGTATTGGCAGGCGAAGCTGGAACTCATCGGCCAGCCTTGATCGAGAGCCTGGCGTAACCGTTATGATATCAATCAGGTCTTTTCTCCCGCTCACCTTCTTGTGGGTATGTACGCTGTGCTGGACCGATTCCGTGCTCGCTCAAGATTGCGACGAGTGCGCGGTAGCAAGTTATCTTCAGAGCGGATTTACCCCTGACGCGGAACAGCATGCGGCGTTTCAGTTCAATTACCGGTACAGGCACGAAGCGTACAACGGGAACTCCAAGGAGAATGATGCGCCTGACGAGAAGCTGGCTGATTCCAACTTCAATCTGTTTTACTCCGCCAGAGTGCTGGAGCCTCTGTTCCTCGACGTAAACCTTCCGTTTACCTCCAAGGCCTACACGGAGCGTCCTGACAACACGTATGCCAGCGATCGAGACACGGCGCTCGGCGACATGAGCATGTTAATGACGCTTCAGCCGTATGCGATGGCTGATAAATACGGCACAGCAGATTGGCGTGTGAGAGCGGGCGTTAAGCTTCCTACGGGTGATGCGGATCAGCTGAATAATTACAACGCGGTCCAGGCTATCGATAACGGGGGCAGTAACATCTATTCATACGATCGGGCTATCGGTTCCGGTTCTTTGGATTGGATAGTAGGATCGAGCTTTTTTCTGCGTGAAGATCGATTCCTCGGCTTCGCTGATGCTCAGTATATCGGTCGCTCCACTGGAGAAAACGACTTCCGCTTCGGCGATAAAGTAACGGTTCACGTCACTCCCGGATATGTGTTCTTTGAGCGGGCTAAGAATTCATTCGCATTTCTCGTCGATTCATCCTACACCTTCGTAGGAGAGTCGGATTTCGATGGTACAGAAGTGCCCACCACGGGGGAGAGCTCTTTCTACATGGGTCCGCGAGTGCTTGCCACCTTCAATAAGACCCTTTCGGCATATGTTGGGGCGTCGTTACCCCTCTACCACGACATGAATGGTACGCAGCTCGCGACCGATTACCAGGTCATTGCGAGCATCATGGGTGCCTTTTAAGTCACCTGGAAAGAAGGTATCAGACGAGGCGCTCGTACTGTGACCGATGAGTTATTTCACTCACCAATGTGGGTCGCTGCACGAGCGCTCCAGTCCGGACCGCCGGAATTTCTGACGGACCTATTCGAGCACAGTATTCAAGGTCATCCCCGGCTTACTCGACTTTCCGTCGAATAAGGTACCAACCGTCTTAGCTGCCAGCCGACTCTTTACCTTGGCGATAGTGTCGCTCGGAAGGGGCACATAACCGACCTCAGCTGCCAACTGCTGCGCTTGCTCGAGATAAAATGCGGTGAACTTCGCCACCTCTGGTCGACTCAACGCCTCAGTTCTGACATAGATGAAGAGAGGACGGGCAAGGGAACTATACTTGCCGTTTATAACGTTCTCGGCGGTAGGGAGTTGAGCACCTGCGCCGTTTTCAGGTTTCTCATCATCGATCGCCAAAACCTTCAGACGTTCTTTATTACCCTCGTAGAAGGCGAGTCCGAAGAAACCGAGGGCACCCTCGTTGCCGGCAACACCCGTCACCAGCACGTTATCGTCCTCACTGCTCGTGTAATCCGCTCGACACGCGTCCTCTTTACCGTTTACAGCCTCGGTGAAGTAGTCGAAGGTGCCGGAATCGGTCCCAGGTCCATACAGCTGAAGCGCTTTGTCGGGAAAGCCAGGTCGGATATCGCTCCACTTCTTCACAACTCCTTGAGCCTCGGGGGCCCATATCTTCTTGAGTTCCGCAACCGTCAGCGAATCAACCCAATTCGCCTTCTTATTGACCACCACTGAAAGGGCATCATAGGCGATCGGGAGCTCGATGAAAGAGATGTTGCTCATCTGTGCGAACTCCAGCTCCGAGGCTTTGATTGGGCGAGATGCGTCAACGATATCGATCTCTCCTGCGAGAAACTTCTTGAATCCTCCACCCGTGCCGGAGATGCCTACAGTCACGGGAATGCCGGGCTCAACAGCACGAAACTCTTCGGCCACGGCCTCGGTGATAGGAAAAACGGTACTGGAACCATCTATTCGTAGTGTGCCGCTCGTCGACGGAGCTGCGTGACACTCACGAATTGCTAGCACTGCCCCGAAAATTCCCAGCGCAAGCGCCAGGGGAGCTCTCCATGATGAAGTGGATCTCATTCTCATTAGTATGTCCCAATAAAATGTAACATTTTCACCCAGTGCGATACTTCGCGAGTCACCGGTTGGCTATGGCCGATATAGCATCGTTCAATGGAAAAGGCTTTACCGCGCTCGATTAGAAAAATGTAGGCTCCGTTCAAACTCGACAATTGGTAGTGTCTCAAAACCGTAATTCAAGACTATACGGGCAAATCCGCCCGAAACTAAGGGATACCGGTTCGATGAAAGGGCGGTAAGCCCGCCTCGTAGCTCCACTCAAATATGACCGATAAGTAACGTTATCGGTAATACAGAGCAGCTAACAGGCTGATTATATTGAACTGCTTAATTCAAGAGGAGTTTCACGCGAGGAGCACACCTCCGGAGTGGCACTCCTCGCGTTCTATGCTCGCTCTGTTTACTTCCTCGGTTGGCGCCGCCTATTGCGAAGCACTTGCGTGCGGGCAGAGTTATTGTTCTCATCCGTCTCGCGAACGTCGCCCTTCGTATCTGCCTCCACAATCACATTGAGCTTACGGATGTCTTGCGACACGCTCGACCGGAACGAGATCGTCTTACTATCTCCGACCGGTAATGTTGGTATGGTAGTCCTCAGCAGAAGCACAGCACCCGATCCTACGGTTGCCCTTGTTGTGCCGAAGACATCGATCGAGAACGACCCTGTCGGTTGAGAGCCTTGATTTGATACCACCATACCTCCTACGACCTGTTCGCGCCCACGCGTCTCAACGAGAAACACCTTGTTGAAATTCACTACAACATCTGCGGTCGAGGTCACGCCCGGTGTCTTTGTAGGCGTAGGTCCCGGTGTCGGCGTTTGGGGCGCCTGGGGCGTTCCAATCGTAAAGACGGCGTTACTCTTGTCCGTAGCTGCTGCATTTGCGTTCGATGTGACGCGGATAAGAGCCTCAGCTGTCGAAGGGCCCAGGATGGTCACAGCCTCGTCTCCGTCGTCTGGGGTTGAATCAGTCAGAACCTCCCACGTTCCACCGTTGTTCCTACTCAGTTCAATCTTGACTGTACCGGCAGCATTAGCGGGCGTCCATCTAACGGCAAAGCTGTCATTGAGGGCGACGACTTCGGCGCCATTCGGAGCTAACACGTCAATCGGCGCTCCTCCGTCGATCGCCTCAGGCTCGGCATAAATGAAATCGTCCATTGTGACGAGGTCGCGATTCGGAGCCTCGTCGGTCACTGTTGCTCCGAGCGCGGCCGCACCAGCGGTGATTCGAACACGAGCGATTCGCAACTCGGCCGACGATACCCCCAAAAATGAAAATGTAGGTGTAGTCTGACCGAGATCGGGTACTCCGGCTGGAACTACAAATGCTCCGAGCGACGCGCCGGTCGGATCAAAGTACTCAATAATGGTAGACCCCGTTACCTCAATGTCGGAGAACACCGCTCCAAACCCCTTGACGTAGGCAGGAGTAGTTGTACCCGGCACAAAGAAGTCAACGTCCACCACATTACTATCGAGTGCGGTAAAGAGACGCTCACCGCTAAACGGCAGGAATGTGCTCGTGTACGCGGAGTTGATGTGTCCAAAATTCGCCGGCAGACCCGTATTGTCGGAGATCTTGGAGCTCACTTGAAAACCGGTTCCGGGAGATGAAAGTACAACTCCTCGCGGGCTGGTCGTATTGAAGAAATCCCCTGGTAAGCTACTTGGCGGCGCGCTAAACGCCCCCACTCCGTCCCAAGTTATTTCCCGGCGCATGCCCTGAAACGATCCATCTGCACCGACGTCACCCCCACCACCCACATCAGAGCGAAATAGATTCACCGTCGGACGCAGCTTTGCAGCATTTTCACCTTGCCCCGAACGTACCAATATCTCAGCTCGTGCGTCTCGTAAAAAGCACACACTCGCGAGAATAGTGAACGTTGACATCACTCTCCACTTTGTCTTCATACTGATTCCCTCGTAAGCCCCGCCAAGTAATAATGTAAACCGAATGCATTTTTCCTTTTCATCAGCGACATCGGGAGCGTTCATGCCGTAAACGTAAGGACACCGGTTTCTAACGAGAGAGTACCGCGTGGGACTATAAACGCGCTGATTTCAATCAAGCATCACAGTTAGATCGTTCCGCAGCGCACTCGGTTAAGATCCCGCACCTTATCGACGTGGCTTTACTCCACGGCGCTGCCCCTGTTTCCGCCCTACGTTAATCACAAAGCTCTTCTTCGACCGTTCGCCGAGTCTATCGATCACCGTCAGCGTCACCTTGTATCTGCCCCGCTTCGTAAATCTTTTTGAGACGAGCGGCCCCCTAGCTTTGGTGCCGTCGCTAAAACGCCAAGAAAACTTGAGCGCCCCGCCCTCCGGGTCGCTGGAGTTTCGCGCATCGAATGTTACTTTGCCGGGGAACCGCCTTATAACTCTGGGCTGCTTGAACGATATAAAGGGAGGTTGGTTACCATAGAGAGCGGTCATAACCTGAGGTGCTGCACCAACAACGAAGGAACGCTCACGGGTTTTCACACCGTCACTCCACTGCACGAAAGCACGACCCTGATGTGCTGCCGCAGCTACTACAGTCTGAAACGAATTGACAGTCGGCTTCGCAACATATGGCGCCAAAACGTCGCGGCTCTCATCGACATACGTAATCGTTGCTCCTACCGGCGCGCTCGCAAAGGTGTAGTCTGCAGTGCGCGGTCTCACGAACACACATTTCTGATCCGTTATATTAGAATCATCTCGAGCCGAGAGGCACACCTCATACGGTGTGTCATCACCGTGCTCTTCCGCTTCAATGCTCCCCACGCCTCCGGAGATCTCGGTGACCAGATGCTCGTGCTGATTGTGCCTCTGTAGTATCGACCATGTCAGGACAATAGTGCCTGAGCCCTCTGCTCGGCCCGATAGATTGATCAGGTCTCCCACGGCATACAAGGTACCAGGGGCGGGCGAATCAATAGTGATTCGCGGCGGCGTCACCCCGGTTCGAATAGACACGCTTGCGATCGAACTATTCGATGAGTCTTCGAGCTCTGTTACGGTCAGCCGCGCGGCAAAGGTTCCCGCTTGGGAATACACATGCTGTGGGTTACGTTCGGTTGACGAGCTCCCGTCTCCGAAATCCCACTTGTAGGAAAGGGGCTTCCCTTCAGGATCGTAGGTACCGTCGCTAGAGAACAAAACAACAAGCGGAACGTCACCTGCACGTGGAGAGCCCGAGGCGATAACCACCGGCAGAGCATTCGTTCCTCCTCGCGGTCTGAAGCGTCGAACCTGACTCGTCTTGGTTTTCAGGTCCAGGTAGACAGCATAGACATTCGTATCCGGTCCAGGCAAAAGCTGCACTACTCCGAGCATGGACCCGAGCTCGGTCGCGAATTCGTGAAATGTAGACTTTCCCTCACTATCAAACGTGACGTATCGAATCCAACGCTGTGCGTAATCTCCGATAAAGAGTGCACCACGATACTCGGGGGGATATGCTGAGCCTGAGTAAAATGCGACTCCTGTAATAGACGCGCCGAGATCCTTTTTGTTCTCATCGTACTTGTGTCTGTATGTAAATACCGGCGGCACTACAACGCTTTGTCCTTGGTCGTATAGAAGCTGACAGAAGGGCTGAGTGCGCGGGTCTTGCCGATACCCGACCTGCTGTAAGCTCGTGGTGTCACCGCCCTCTTGCGCACTACGCTCAATCAATCCGCCCTCGTAGCAGGGCCAGCCGAAATTAGCGCCTTTCCCTACATTGACCTCCTCGAAATAGGAGGTGCCTACATCACCGACATAGGCCTGGCCCGTTGCAGAATCGAGGGCCATTCGGAACGGATTTCGAAATCCGTATGACCACAGCCGCGAGCGATTGGATGTCGGCTCAGCGGGATTATAGAATGGATTATCAGCGAGTCCGAGGCCGGTATCCGGATCGACCCGAACGACGCGGCCCGACATCGAATTGATATTCTGCACCCGTAACCCCGTCTGACTAGGTCTATCGTAGCCAGCCCCATCACCGAAAGAGGCATACAACGAGCCATCGGAACCGAATTTCAGTTCACACACCGAATGAGACAGTCCGTCAACAGGAATGCAATCCTCTATCGGCTCTCCTGCTACCGTGAGACCTGTCATACACGAGGCCGCTTCTGGATTGTTGGGCGTACCCTGCGGCACCAACGGTGCCATATTTTCGGCGATACTGTTCTTACCGAGGATCACCTCCATGCTATCTGGGAGCGCCACGTTGTAGTCGCGCGCCGCGTCTGCGGTAAAACGAACAACACGAGCAACCCGAGGTTCCGCAAGATCCTTGTTAGAACCGAGAGGGTCGTACACGAACGCCGCATAGATGAATGGTTTCAACGGAAACTCAGGATGCACCGCGACCGAAAGCAATCCACGGTCGGTAGCTCTGTTGACGATATCAGAGATGTTGATGAAGGGCTCCGGCAGCAGCTTTCCTGCAACAGCTACTCGGATCGATCCATCCTTAATTGCCATGAAGAGCCGGTCTCCCGGCCCGAAAGCGACACCTGCGGTGACAGGAAGATTGTCGTAAACGACATCTTCGATGAAATTTACGCCGGGCGCGAACGCCGATTGAGCGAACGCTTCCGCAGTGCACAGAGTCAAGCTCAGAAGTATTTCAGCTACAACGAGCACGAGGGCATAGGTGCGAAGGATCCGGCTTGCAAAAATGGTATACATTCGGCGAATTCCCCGGGAATGACAGCAACCTCTACCTGAACGGTAGGGGCTTGTGGGTGGTTGTTACGGCGTTGGATGCTCCAGAACGTTGCGCACCAGCGCCGGGCCCTAATGTCACACGACTTAAGCGCGCACAGGTATGACAGCGCTCACGACAATATAAGGTGGCATTTCATCCAGAACGTATCGAACTTCCAGGTAGCGGTTTGCGTAACCAGCAAATCTCACATTCCGAATGGGAACTCCTTGTAATCTACAACCCCACTCGCTCGAACCTGTCCGAGAGCCTTACCGTACTCAATCAAAATACCGAGCGCGTGATGTAGACGTCTCCGAAGATCTCGGTCACGGTCATTTGCCGGCTCATCACCGTGCAGCGATTCGCCCACATTTCGAATGATTACATGCTCTGGAATGTAGACGAGTCTATTATTCTTGTAGGATGACACGCGTAGCTCCGCAACAGGATAGGTTCCTCCTACACCCGATGACACCGAAACTATGAGAGCCGGTTTGTGTCCAACCTCCTTGGTCGCGCAGAGCAAGAAGAAGTTCTTCAACCCAGGGGGCACCATACCGGCCCACTCCGGCGCCACTACAACCAAGGCGTCAGACTCACGTAACGTCTTTGATATCGGCCCCCACAGCTCCTGCCATCTCGCATCCCCGCTCCACACCGACTCATCCCACAACGGTAGCGGATTGCGCGCTAATGGGATGACGGTTCCTGCGGCACCAATGCTCGGGAGCTGTTTTTCCACGAATCGAGCCACCCTCTCAGACTCAGAATTCTCCCTGTGGCTTCCTGCAACTATAGCTATGTTCATGGCAGGATGATGCATCATCTCCTTGTAGAGCGAAAGAGTACATCTCCCTTCCATAGCGTTTCCCTATAGCGGCTCGTCTAGTCAGGCCCCTCGAGCTTTCTAGTTTCGAACGCGTAACAAACGCGACGCTTTACCCACAAAAACAGCGCTTTGAGCTCTGTGCGCGCTCAAAAAAACGTGCTACATTTTCGCTTGTGCATGTACCATCTCATTTGGAACAACTAGAGGCAGAGAGCATCTTCATCATGCGAGAAGTGGCCGCTCAGTTCGAGCGCCCTGTGCTGATGTACTCTGTCGGAAAGGATTCTTCGGTACTTCTCAGGTTGGCACAAAAGGCCTTTTACCCGGGCAAGATTCCCTTTACCGCCCTCCACATCGATACGTCCTACAAGTTTCCAGAGATGTACGAGTTTCGCGATCGTATGGCTAAAGAGGTAGGGCTCGATCTCATCGTTCATCGGAACGAGAGAGCACTCGCGGATGACGCAAACCCGTATGCGCTCGGCACTCAACGCTGCTGCGCACTTCTAAAGACCGGCGCTCTCCTCGAGGCACTAAAGCTCCATGAGTTCGACGCAGCCATCGGTGGAGCGCGTCGTGAGGAGGAGCGCAGTAGAGCAAAGGAACGGGTGTTCTCCTTCAGAGACAAGCACGGACAATGGGACCCGCGAAACCAACGGCCTGAGCTGTGGAACCTTTTCAATGGCTGCCTCTCACCAGGTGAGAGTATGCGGGTCTTTCCGCTCTCGAACTGGACAGAGCAGGACATCTGGAATTACATCCTGATCGAACAGATCCCAATAGTACCCCTGTACTACGCTGCCAAGCGTCGGGTCATTGTGAGGGGCAGCAACTTGATACCGGTAATGGACCACGACGGTCGCACCTCTCTCAACGGAGAGGTCGAAGAGGTTCTGTGTCGCTTCCGTAGTCTCGGCTGCTATCACTGCACTGGGGCCGTCCGCTCAGACGCAGATACGCTGGAGAAGATCGTTCGGGAGATGGTAGAGGTTAAGACCTCTGAGCGCGCAACGCGCATAATTGATTTCGACACCGATGGTTCGATGGAGATCAAGAAGCGGGAGGGATATTTCTGATGTCGTCCGACAACAAAACTATTCAGCGCAAGGAATCGCACACATCTCTCCTGCGATTTTCGACTGCCGGAAGCGTTGACGACGGCAAGTCGACCCTCATCGGACGCCTGCTACACGACTCAGGTAACGTATACGAAGATCACCTCGCAGCTCTCGAGGCGAATGCGAAAAAGAGCGGATCGACCCGTGTTTCACTCGCACTCCTCACTGATGGTTTAAAGGCAGAGCGTGAGCAGGGAATCACCATCGACGTCGCGTATCGATACTTTTCGACCCCGAAGAGACGTTTCATTCTTGCGGACTCCCCTGGACACGTACAGTACACGCGCAACATGGCGACCGGGGCATCCACAGTAGACCTGACAATTATTTTAGTTGATGCTCGTGCGGGCATCGTTGAACAAACCAAGCGCCACGCATTCATCACAGCGCTCTTGGGGGTTCCTCGGGTGGTCGTTGCGATAAACAAGATGGATCTGGTCGACTACTCTCAGGATCGCTTCGATCAGGTCGTTGCTGATTTCACCGAATTCTCCGCCAAATTGGCGATTCGCGAGATGAAATTCATCCCGATATCAGCACTCGAAGGAGACAATGTCGTAGCACACAGCTCCACAATGACCTGGTACGGAGGCGAGACGGTTCTTGAGCACCTCGAAAACGTATACATTGCAGGCGACCAGAATCTCGTTGATTTCCGCTTTCCTGTTCAAGGGGTTCTCAATCCGGATCAGAACTTTCGCGGATATTCCGGTACTATAAGCTCTGGAGTCATCCGTAAAGGAGAGGAGGTGCTTGCGCTTCCGGCTATGACACGATCTCGTGTGAAGACGATCGTGCGTGCAGGGCGAGGACTTGCACACGAGGAGCTCAACGAAGCTTCGTGTCGAGAAGCTGTCGTAATTCAACTCGATGACCAACTGGATGTCTCTCGGGGTGACATGCTGGTGCGTTCGAGGAATATACCTCGGATTACTAGCGCATTCGAAGCGATGGTGGTGTGGTTAGACGACGCTCCTATGGAGCAGAACGTACGCTACATTATTCGACATACAACCCGCGACGTGAAAGGCTTCATTTCGGGGGTGCAATACAAGATCGACATTCACACCTTAGGCAGAACAGCGCCGGGCTCTTTGTCGATGAACGAGATAGGACGGTTGGCCTTCACAACAACCACCCCGCTTTTTCTCGATCCTTATCAGAAAAATAGGTCAACCGGAAATTTTATCGTTATAGATCCCCTGACCTTTCATACCGTGGCTGCTGGCATGGTGATCGATCGTGGTCATCACGATCAAGACACAGATACGGCGGACACAGGCAAGGAGGACACGGAGAAGAAGGATATCCAGGCAGCGAGCAATCTCCATCGTGAGACGGCTCTGGTGACTCGAGAAGAGCGCGAAGCTCGGGTCGGACAACGTGCTGTTACTATCTGGATGACCGGATTATCAGGCTCGGGAAAGTCGACTATTGCCAAAAGTGTGGAACGCTCTCTCTTCGACGCCGGTAATCATGTGTTTTTCCTGGATGGAGATAATTTACGGCACGGCCTCAATCGAAACCTCGGATTCTCGCGTGAGGATCGGTCAGAGAACTTGCGTCGGGCTGCCGAGGTAGCTGCACTATTCAATCAGGCAGGAATGACCGTACTATGTGCTTTTATTTCACCCTACGAGGAGGACAGGGCTCGAGCCAAAGAGATTATCGGTAAAGACAGATTCATCGAGGTGCATGTGACAGCTCCGCTTGAGTTGTGTGAAAGCCGCGATCCTCACGGCCTCTACCAAAAAGCCCGTCGAGGCGAGATATCCCATTTCACCGGAGTGTCGGATTCGTACGAACCCCCGAGCTCGCCCGATCTGACCCTGGATACCGGCGTTCTATCGCTTGAGGAGTGCGTCTTGGCGGTGCTCGAATGGCGCTTCTCAGTCGGTTAAAGCCGGACCCAAGTGCTCGCCGTTTGCATCTTACACTCAGAGTTTAGGGTGTTGATCGCCTATACACTTCCAATGATCAATACTTTAGCGCTCCGGCTGACGTAGTCGGGGATTGCGAGTAAGCACCTGCATCATGCAAGAGCGAGGACCATGCATATGACTACGTATCCTCCACCCCTTGCCCTTTGCTCGCTCTTCGATGCGGATTTCTACCTTAGTCAGTGCGACAACGACGCCGAAGCGCTCAAAGATCCACTGCATCACTTCAATACCAAGGGATGGCTTGAAGGCTTGGACCCGCACCCCTTGTTCTCAGTACGGTACTATCTTCATCAGAGGCGAGAGATCCTAAACGCCAGGATAAGTCCGCTCCTTCATTACTTGGCAAACGCGGCCAACCAGGACCTAAACCCGCACCCGCTATTCGATACGAAATATTATCGCGCACACACGGCCGGACTCACGGAGATCCCACTCCTTCACTACCTGGCAGTGGGACACAAAACTACCTCACCCCATCCTCTCTTCGATCCAAACTTCTATCGAGAACAGGTGCTAAGGACGCGCGGGACCGCGCTCGACGAAAAAATCGCTCCACTCGTCCACTATCTACTCGAAGGGGTCAAGGATAGCCTAAGCCCGCACCCCCTCTTCTGCGCGCTTTATTACTGCTTCAGACGCCCCGACGTAATTGAGCAATCGATGAATCCTCTTATTCACTACGTACAGTTCGGATGCCTTGAAAGCGCGCATCCACACCCCCTGTTAGACACCGAGTACTTTGCTCGTGGGTCCGGCATTCAACTCGCCAAGTTTCCGAATCCCCTCCTTGCCTTCTTGCACGTCGGTGCACATGATACTTCGCCTCATAGATTATTTGACATCACCTACTACCTCAGCCAACTGAAGGCTCGGGGCATCTGCGAGTTGAACGAGCATCCCCTCGTTCATTACCTGCGAGAGGGGCACACCAAGGGACTCCATCCCCATCCCCTCTTCGATTCCGACTTCTACCGGATCAATAATCCTGAACTTCTGAAGTATCATGTCGAGCCGCTCACACATTACCTTGTATGGGGAGCGCAAGAGAGACGAAATCCACACCCTCTCTTCGACACTGAATGGTATAAGGCGAGCTATCCGGAAAAGCAGTGTGCGGGGCTCACCCCACTCGAAGCCTACCTCGCCGACTGGGAAGCGGGTGGCGATTCAGATCCGTGTTGGGCTTTGAGCACGAGATACTATCTCGAGAAGCGTCCCGCTTGTCGCACCGCTAATGTGCCCCCTCCATTTCACTACTACTCGTACTTCAAACTTCCTCTTACCGTGGAAAACGAAACGATCTCGTTTCCTAGTACGGACTTCGCCGCCCTCTACGCACAATTCAACTCGCGAGTAGGTGTGCAACGGAAACAATCACCGGTCCGAGTTATCGTGACCTCTCACGACGCATCGCGGACGGGAGCGCCGCTTATCGCGCTTTCAACGGCACGTGAGTTACGAAACAGATACGGTGTGGAATGTTTCGTCATCCTCGGTCGTGGAGGGCCTCTTGTAGAGGAATTCGAACAGGTCGCAACCGTAATCAACATTTCCGAGTTACAACGAGAACAGGGAACAAACAACTTTGCTCCTCACATTATGGCGCTTCTCAAACCCTCTCGTACCGTAGCGATCGTGAACTCGTGTGAGTGTGCGGGTATCCTCCGCCTCTTGGCAAGCATGGGAATCCCCTGCTACTCCCTGATTCACGAGTTCACCGAACGGTACAATGAGTACGACGTCAAAAGTGTACTCGACAATTCAAGGCTCGTTATATTCCCCAGCGAACTCGTCAAACGCGACGCGGTTGCTCATCATAGTAGGCTGAACGGCAAGGTCCGCGACACCATGGTGATTCATCAGGGCTTGAACGACCCGTCACTCTTGAACGGATGCCCGGAGAAGGATCACGCTGCTGTGTGTGAAGAGCTCGGGATTCCTCGGGACTGCACTATCATCTTGGGGGTCGGCCGGATTCAGAACCGGAAAGGGCCCGATCTCTTCGTTGTGGCAGCTCAACAATTTATCCGTAGGAACCCCGAGCGCAAGGTCGCGTTCGTGTGGATAGGCGAACCGGACGAATCAGGCATCCTTTTGGAGGATTGGGTTCACAGCGATATTTATCGAGCAGGCTTGAAAGACAAGATATTCTTCCTGGGAGCGCGTGAGGACCCTCGCCCCTACTTTTATGCAGCCGACATTTACTTGCATCTAGCACGCCTGGATCCCTTCCCGTGCGTTGTACTCGAAGCGATGGCGAGTGGACTACCGGTAATCCTCTTTGATCAGGTCATCGGCTCGACTGAGATAGTCCGCGACGATGCCGGGATCGTCGTACCGTTCCTCGACATGCTCGAAGTACACGACGCCTTGACCACCCTGATTAACGACCCTGAGCTTCGGCATACGATGGGGCAACGGGGTCGTGAGCGTATCGAGCAATCATTCTCATTCTCGAGGTACGTCGATACCATCCTCGATCATGTGTGTACCGACCGAGGATGGCGTCAAATAGGCTCCTATCACCACCGTACTGCCGACTCGCGCACTACGACTACTCAAACCGTTCCGGTATATTTCGGTGCTTCATCGTGGAATATCAGCGGCACCAACGTTCTGTGGAAGCACCTCGTAACAGGCCTTCGCAGCCTGGGCTGGGATGCTCGTATCCTGTTCACTGATCGTCTTATGATTGGTGATGCCTATCGCGAGCCGCAGGTCCCGCATTCTCGTGTCGTGCACGCCGTAAGAGACAATATTCAGGAACGTTGGAGCGCTTTACAGAATTTTCTGATGCAAGAGCGTAGCTGCATATTCGTGGCGGGAGACGATAGCGCCGCTAGCAGCATCATCCCTGCACTCCCATCGCATGTTGGGGTAGTAGGAACCTTGCTGGCGGGTGCTGGAGACTGCTTCGAGCAAGGCTATCGAATCGGCTTGTACTGCAATAGAATTGTCAGCGTTTCCGACGACATCACCGGGACTATGTGTCGATACAATCCGGGACTTTCGGACCGAATACGCACGATCCCCGCGCATGGCGTCGATCGCCCCGGCCCCCTTGCGTGGAGATCAAGCAGGCGACCTGGAGCACCCTTGCAAATACTATTCGCCGGGAGCTCGACCAAGAGTGATGATTTCGTGGCGAGCTGCTCCGACTTATTGGCCCACTTGGATCAGGCGGCGTTCCCATACGCTGTCACACTACTTGCCGATGAATCGCCCGCAAGTTTGCTCCAGAAGCTGGGGCTCGCCCAGGACGACAGGGTGCGAAGAGAGACCGTTCGTATCTTCTCGTACGGTGACCCCATGCAGCTCACTCAGCTGCTCGAGGAGCACGATACGCTTGTCATTACGCCGGGCTTCGGAGCGCTTGCTCCAGTGCTTGCTGAGAGCCTCTCTCGTGGATGCTTACCCATCGTGGTTGGTCCGCTCTGCGACGTTTCCCCTATAGTGCGCTCCGGCGAGAACGGAATCGTGGTGAACGATCTGGATTCAGCGCAGATAGTCAAAGCTCTGCGCGAGATCTATGACGATCTACCGATGACGATCCGGCTTCAGCAGACGGCGCTCAGAGATCGACACGATGCGTACTCGGTCTCTGATATGGTAGCTCAATACGATAAGGTCCTGCGCGAGGTCGCCGAAGAGATTGCCGACGGTGACTGGACCCGACCGAAGCCCTTTGTCTGGAGCCCTCACTTTGGAGACGCACTTCCCCCTCAGAATCTGATCTATCCTCATGAAGCGCTTCAGGCTCGGCGGTATCTTGACTTCTGAGTAGCCGAGCTTCAAGCCTGAATCGGCTTTCCGTCCATCTCGGCCGGAACCTCTATACCAAAGCTCTTGAGGATACTTGGTGCCAGGTCCCAGATCGCCGGAGTACCCTGGTTCCACTCAGTCTTGTTGGAAAGAAGCACCCCTGGGACAAGTCCGGGATCGAAGCAGTGATCCGCTGACCACTTGTTAGTGCGATCACCGACGATTTCCGTCGGGAATTTACCGAGCACTGCTTCATCCGAGACGCGGTATCCGGCGTGGTATCCCACCAGAACATCCGGTGCTAAAAAGAGATACGGGCCGGAGTAAATCTCGTGCGAATCGTAGGCGGCTCTCACTATCGGTAGGTTGCGCTGCGGGTCTACAGCCAGAAGGAGGCGACCGGCGATCTCATCCTTGATGCGCTGTGCATCTCGAGCATCGACGATGCCGTTAGGCTCACGATCCTTGAGATTTACGTATATTCCGTTAATCCCGAGGGCATAGGCAGTTGTCTTTGACCAATCGACTCGATCGTACATGTCTCCCGGATCCGTAGAGTCGGGATCCTTGAGGACCGTATACCCCTGCTCAACAAGCCACCTACTGATGTGAAACTCGCGCTCAAAGGTACCAAAGCCGTGATCTGAGATCACAAAGAAGGTCGTCGACTGATCCACCTTGCTCAGCACGAGCTTCAACGCATCGTCCATGCGCTGATACAATCTTCGAACGGAGGTCTTCAGCTCGGCGCTCGCATCCGGTCGGTAAAGTGGGTGGGTCGGATTGCACAACCGCCACAACATGTGGCAGTTCTGATCGATACAGGAAAAGTAGTAGAAGAAGAATCCATCGTCGTAATGTGAGAGCTGATAATCGAGTATCTTAAAATTTTCGTCGATGACGATGTTAGCCTGTTGAAAATATTCCTCGTCAGAAATTGCCCCCAGCGCCACAGCCTTCTGATCTGCTGGAAAGCCCTGTGTATAGAAGCGCCCCACAGCCTGAGCGATCTCTCGCGAATATCCGCTTGGTGAGCCGATCGGCAGATTAGGCTCCATCGGATCGATGTTGATAGGCGACACATAGACCTTCAGCGTCGGGTGTACTTGCTTTACAAAGAGCCGCACCATACCGCCTACTGAGGCGAACATCGGAATGAATTTGAAAGAGAGCGGGACCCACTCCGACCACTCGCCTTGCTTGAGAACAAGCTTCTCATCACCGATGTCTATCTTCACTATCGGTTCCCACGGATCCCTCGAGATCACCACAGGCACAGATGCGGCCGCACCGTCTTTTCGGAACGAGTTTGTCGGCCCCTCTAGAGCAGTTGTGTACACATGATTAATCGGATGTACGCGCACCAATCTGCCGCCGCTCCAATCCTTGGCATCCGGGACATCTACCTCGGAAAAGAGAGTGAAGGTGCCGTAGCTGCCCAGCAGATCCGGGGTGCCCATACCGGAGAGCGCTTGGACAGAGCCGTCCTCTATTACTGGGAAGTTCGCCGGTAGCGCGAAAATCGTCGATGGAATACCTCGCTCTTCGAGGGTCGACCAAAAAGGGCGTCCTTTACGCATGAGGTCTACGTGCCCTGATCCCAGGGGAACGCACCACTCACCGATGGATATCTTTGAATCCGATGAATAGGACCGCGTCGTCGAAAGATAGGGCGCGAACGCCTTTGGGTCTCGGTGCACGAAATCAAAGATCCCGTGCCCTCCCGGATTCGTCCCGGTGATGAAGCTTGACCACGCAACCGGACTTTGTGGGGGCATCGTAGTCCCGAGCTTGCCGAATCGCGACCGCTCCATGAAAGCCTTGAAAGTCGGCATGTGCCCCTGCTCAACGAACTGGTTGAGCAGATTAGGATCCATGCCATCGATACCGAGAACGATAGTCTTGGTACCGACACGCTTGTTCCTGAGGTATGGAGCCTTTCCACTGGCGAGCATATCGGCCATCGAGACTCCTACCGCGCTCGCGGCAGCTCCCCTCAAAAAATCCCGCCTGCTGACCCGAGTACCTACCGTCACTTGATCCGTCCCTCAACAAAGAACACCTCGAAACACTTCTCGTGCATGATCGGACCGTGGCCAAAGTACCCCTCTTCTCCGAAGAGCTCTCCGTGATCAGACATCACCATAATGTGAGTGTTTCGCGGAATTACCTCGTAGAGCTTCTCGAATAAGCCGTCGAGATACTCCACGTTCTTGCGTTGCTTCTCGTGCAACATCCTCATCTGATCCATGTCGAAGAAGCGCTCCTCTTGTGGAGATCCTGAAGGATCGTTTCCTTGAAGGACGAGATCGTCCATGTGCTTAAAGACACCATGAACACCGGATATACGCGGGAGATCATCTGCCGATTCACCCGGAATTATGTACGGATAGTGGGTCTCTCCGACGTTGAGCAAGTAAAAGGACGGCTTGTCCGGCTCGAAGATAAGATTGTCGATAATCGCATTGAAGTCATGATGACACTTCATGAGCTGATAACGGTCGAAATGCGTGTTGAGAATGGTAGTCTGGTTGAGGACCGGCATACTCACCAGCGCATTAGTCTTGTACCCATGCTCCTTCAAGAAGGCAGGCAGCGAGAGTCGAGGAACGAAGCCCTTGAAGGAGATATCGGGGATGTTCAATCTGTCCCCCCAGTTGACGAAATCCTTCTTGTAAACTTCCGAGGCGAATACCCCCTTGGGGCTTTTGTGGGGACTACATCCCAAGAGGTACACAGTATGCGATGGTACCGTCCAACTTGCATACGAGTAGCGACGCTCAGCCTCTCCAAGTTTGCTAATAAATGGGGTCTTAGCCTGGATGAACGAATCAAACCGGCAGCTATCAAAAACGATCATGAGGAGGTTGTTCTTCATTGCACTACCTTTTTCGCCTCTCCATCCCTACACTGAGATACCGAACAAACGACTTCCCACCAAACCAGCGCCGATAGAGACGATCAGAAACAGTGACAACCATGAAAAGTCGACTCCTCCAAGAACATAGGAGCGCTCTGGATACGAAAGCTCGATCCTCTCGATTGAACCGGTCGGCAGTGAAAACCCTCCCCCTCCGTTCGGAAAAAACAGAGGGGTCAGGAGTTCATGACGGGAGAGATACACTCCGAGTGGGTGAGAGATCCCCTGGCCACTCTGAATAGCCTGCTCGACCGAAGCGCTTTCACCTGAAACAGAGAGTTTAAGAGAGTGCTGCCCTTCTGAGCCGGGACGGACCCGCCAATGTAGTGAGGCGTTCTTCGGGATCCGTACCGGACCCAGCACCTTCAGCTCAGGGTCGGTCTCGAGCGCGACTTTTCGTAGATCGATCCCCTTGGACACCTGTACCGATAAAATCGCCTCTTCGCTCTGCTGAAGTGGGCGCGCGCCGAATCGCAGGTTGAAGTGTCCGAGAACAACTGCGAATGGGATCGCCAATATCAACACCGGTCCCATCGCTAAGAAGAAATAACGACAGCCTGCCCAAAACAGAGAGACCTGCGCCCTGAGAGCTTGAAACATATCTCGCCGGAAAAGGAACACCTCCATCAACGAAGCAGATATGTCGGTCTTAACTCGCTTTATCGCCGCTTGATTCGAGAGCTTTCCAAAGATAACGACCATCACGAGGCCGAAGACGACTGAAACCATGCATAACTGTAACGTGGGCGGAGCCCACGATACCGTGGACCAGGCGACCTCTACGAGCCACGCCAGAGCCTGATGCAGGTATGCAATGCTACTACTCAAGGTAGCCTAGGCCTTTGAGCTGATTTGCTATCTCTTCGACCTCAGCAGCAGAGGGTTCTTTATTTGAGGTAGAGGCCATAATTTTTTCGGCCTCGCTCTCCAGAGCACGCTCGACGAACTCGTCTACGGAGCACCCAAGGATACCTGCTGCCACCTTTAGCTTCTGCAAAATAGAATCGCTGACCTTGATCTTGTTACCACCACCGAACATAGAAATCTCCCAAGGGGGCGCCCCTCTTGAAACCCAAGGCGCAAAAGCGGTTAATCGCTCAAAACTATATACCAATCTCTAGCTTTCTAGAAGGGTTACAGTTGCTTTTGAGGCCAATATACAGGCGCTACTGGGTGCTTTCCTATGGAAACGAATGCCCCTCCAAGAGAGCGGAGAGCGACAGAAGGTACCCGTGGACACCTCCTAAACGAATGCGGTGATTGCGATTATTATCCGCCAGCCCGCTTGCTACGAATACCGCGCTTTGAGAGCTCCTGTATGACCG
>JBILFA010000167.1:0-5315 GCA_044351795.1 Bdellovibrionota bacterium
CGGTTTCCAGTGATGCTTGCTCTACAAGCGAGCCGAGCCGTACCTTTTTGCACGTATCGTGGACAGACAATACGTAATGCTCGTCCCGGACCAAAAAGGTCAGCGACGTTGGGTGCGAACTACTATGTCTTCGTCAAGCGAGTGAGGAGTACTTCTGATATATGGGTTTGGAGAACGATCCGTCGACACAGCGGCAGCCTAATGAGCAGCTCCAGAACTCGAGAGGAAGCGGTTATCGATTGCGAGAGCTGGCCAAGCAGGTGGTCGCGCATGTTGATACTCTTGCTCTGGAACCTCTGCGACAGCTCCTTCTCCTGCCGGATGCGCTAACGGCTGTTCGGGTGACTCGTGCCATCAACCAAATGTGCGCTGCGCTAAAGCGTCATGTGGATGAAGTCACGGGCGCTAAAAATAGAGACGCTCTTGAAGCCACGTGGGAACTGGCTACAGTCCTTTTACGAGCATTCCCGGAAGAGCCTCGCCTGGGTTTCTCTGCCGGGCGCTTGGTCGAGAAGATGCAGAGTGTGGATCCCTTGAAAGCTGCAGCGATGACCCTCGAAGGACTTAAGTTCGGATGGGCACCCCGATCTCGCATGAACATATTTACCTTGAGCAAAGCGCAAGCGGCCGCTGGCTCATATGACGATCTCCGACTCGTCACGGATCTTTGGGTGAGCCTTTTGAGCAGTAGAGGGATCGATCCCGAGGACCTTGCCTCTGCCCAACGCTTGAACGTGTACCTCGCCTGTACAACTGATCCGAAACCGGCCCACGAGCGGATTGGCTCCTTGTATCCCGAAGAAGAGACGATTGCGGATGTGGCACGGCGGACGGTGCTTGGAGTGCAGGTTGCCGATGCCGCAATGCGAGCCGGTGTCCGATTTACAAGTGAAACGACAGAGGGTCGGATCAATTGTTCGCTTCGAGGGATCGCTTCCGTAAGTGCGGCTCTGGGGCTCGAGTGTGCCAGAGCCGAGGGGCGGATCACTAATGCTCAGGTAGAGAATGTGCGAAACGAGCTTAGCCTCGCCTTCGCGTGGACCCCTCCTGATTTTGAATCGCATGAGCTTGGGGACCTCAGAGATCTCTCTGAGCGGCTTCTGATGGGGTGTCTCCAGGTCGCCTGTCAATGTCTCAACGCTCGTGAGTGTGAGAATGAGAAATTGCAGCCGGATATTCGGTATCGACTCGAAGGTCGTACCGTATCAAATATCCTCCTTGCTCTCGAAAAAATTGCGTTGTTGCCCGATGAATCGCGATGTGTCGAGGTAGCGAAACTGCTTTCGCGATCCTTGCAGATCCCCTCCGTGTCCAGAGAAGTTAGTAGAAAGGCTATTCATGTTGCCCTGGAATGGATGAACCAAGACGGCATCGATCCGGTTATCCAAGGACATGCGATCTGGACGGCTCTGTCCGGCACCCTTCCTAAGATCGCCGATGTCGAACTACTAGGCAGGCTTTCAGAGAGGTTATTGGAATACTTGGCAAGGGATCCCGAGGCTGAGGAAGCGGTTTTGTCGTGTCTCGAAGCGATGGGCGAGCGGTCCGATGAGTTGCTCGAGGAGGCCGAACGTAAAAGACGAGCGGCAGGTTCGGAGCAGAAGAGGGAAAACAAACCGACTGATACGTCTTCTCGGCGAGGGGGCAACAGCTCTACGTGGTTCTCGGATCTCTTGGGTGATGCGCTGAAACGTCGGGACGATGACTAGCGCTCGTACTCGATAAAGCAGGTAGCGTTGGCCGGGTTAAAGCAGCGCTATTCAAAGAAAGATACTATCGAGGCTTTCGGTTTCAAGTAGAAGAAGGAGATCCGTTCTCATCGCGATCTGCACGATGTGGCCAGAGAGCCGGCGGCAGGCCGGCACGCGTAAAGGCTTCCGGAAGCAAAAACCCCAAACGATTAGTTTTAATATTGTGAGTGCGGTGCACAACCCGCTCTAAATCCTCGCGTTCGAAGAAGCGCTGAATGGTTGTAATTAGCTCTCGAGGAATGTGTGGAACTGCCCAGGTTGCTCGATGATCTCCGAAGGCAAGGACCGGAAAATCAACTCTTTCGGCGTCTGTTGCTTTCGGTAACAGTGCGCGTTCAATCAGAGAGATGCTTTCAATGACCGACAATACAACCTTCTCGGGGTACTGCAGCTTTACCCCGAGCAGCTCCTGCGGCAATTTTCCATCGTAGTTGCCGCGTATAAATATCAGCCGAGCAGCACCGGCAGCTAATATTGCGTCGGCCATTGCGACACCAATCAAAGCTTCTGATTCGTGTCCTAAGGAGGTGTGCGAACAAAATAACGCCTCTAGAAGCTTAGTTTGGATCGGCGAGAGTGTCGCTGGCGGATTGAAAGTAGGGGAGCTTACTAGATCAGCAAAGGCACCCACGACAGTATGCGTGGCAGGTGCGCGGATGCTTTCCTTTTCGGAGAAGCTCAAACCATCCGCTGAGGTGAGAGAGATGATCCTGTCCACGAGCGCCTGGTCCGCCCTTGGATCGCCCGGGCGTTGGAGAATCTGCTCGAGCGAGTCGCGCACTACCGTACGCAGCATCGCCATCTTGAGGTCCGTAAAGGTGACAACTTTAGAGCTATCGATCGCCACGTCCCGATAAGACAGCTTTGCTGGCTCGATCGGCGATGAGGCCTTCCGCATTCCTGCGCAAAATGTCTCGTGAAATGCTCGAAGAGGCGCCTCTCGCTCACGAGAACTTTTCGGCAATTCTGCTGAGTTAGCTCCCGCTGGGTTTGCAACTATAGAGGGGTCAGGAGTAAAGAGACTCGCGAGGTGAGCCGTTCGGTTACGGACACCTGGATGTTCGAGCAGGTTACTCAGCGTCTGCTGGAATTCCTGATACTTGTGAACCGCGGCATAGACAGGTATCTCCCTGCGTTCTTGCAGGACACGCTCGAAATCAGTTTTGGGTGGCCCGTTCTTCGCGAACATCGCTACTCGCTTATATCACGTCACTGAAACAACATTCAGGAGGAGACAGAATCGCTATGTTATGGTGACTCTCTCTCTCGAGGTGACCCCTGTGTACGCTGGCGACGGTTGGCTGAACATGCCGGAGACAAAAGAGTCGTACGCATACAGGGTGATGCACAGGATGGCCTGGAGAAACCGCCCCCAAGCTACTGAAAACACGGAGCTAGCCAAATCATTGCTGTACGCCCGAAGCCGCATTAGTAGCTACAGGTTCGTAACGCACTGATTGTGCGGACCTTCTATTTCGCGCACAAAGAGCATGAAGGAGAGTGTGAAGCAATTCGCGCGCTCGTTGGCGCACAGGGCTCCTCCTGCAGGTCATAACCTTAACTGAAGGAAGTGGATTTCGATCACCGAGGAGATCCACGGCCGTTGAGCGCAAAGGAGAGATCCGCAGCACATGTCGACTGGCTCTGCACCAAACTTTGTACGTACAACCAAAGAAGGGGAGCCTCATTCAGCACTCGCTGAAGCCATGCCTCTCAATACCACTTTTCGGTGTGCGACTGCGCCACTTAATCAGGACCGGCTCGCCGCGCCGGTGCCCGCACCGACCGAGTCATTGAGCTTCCCCCAGCTACGTGCATCCGCTGAGAAGTCTCATCTGGTGAGGCACATAGATTCCTGCGAGCGAGAGGTGGCCTCATTACAAGCAACGGCCGTGGCTGCTGGTAGGGCACAAGATATAGAGATCGATGGGATAAAACCGCTCGAGTACGTGCAGATGCTACGAGATGTAGCGGTAACCTACCTAGCCTACGTAAGTCATTTTGATAGCTATGGATTGGATGGCGAAGCTCAGAAGTACCTCTCTGCGGCCAGCAAAGCCTGTGTATCATCAAAGTTTCTCACCTCTCAGCTCAAAACATTCTGCGAAGAAGAACTTCAAGTGCTCGATGGCGTCACGGGAACCGGAAAGGCTTTTAGGTCGGGCTCCAAGACTGCAAATGACACGACCACTCCACGTGGTGTTTCATGGTTACACGATTCGACGCCGTTTTGGGCTGGTGTCAGGTCCTTAATCTCTTTGGCCTGGGCGTCTGCCTTAGTGGGGGATCGAGCTCTTACCGCCGACGTAATCGGTTTTCTGGAGAAGGTGTACAATGACCCTACCAAGGTAGTTCGGTGTGAAATCGGAGATGATGCTCATGTACAGGGAAACATTCGCCACATAAATCGTCATTTCGACGAAGGCTATGTCTCCTTTCAATTGGAAGAGAATCGGGAGTGGCTCAGGAGGATAGCTTCAACTATATCTGTTACTCAAAAAAATTTGTCATCGGCCGTCGATTCGGGGTTAGTCAAGAAACTGGGGTTCCTGCAAGAGGGATGCTCTTTTGAAGCTAGACTATCTGCTGCGCGTCGCCTTTGGTCTGAGATGAGTTCGGAATGGCAGCAGGCTCTTCCACCAGACCTCATAGCTAAGAACATGGAATTTCTGGGTGTCTACGAAGACATGTTTTTAGTCCTTGGACACCGCGGTCCTATCCTCGATCCCTCAACCCGCACAGCGTGCAATGGCTTCGCAACGTCCCTACAAAGGCCGATTGGAGTTGTAATGGTAAATTTAGAGGCTCCGGATCTTCGAGCTGTAATCGATCATGAGATCAGTCACCTTATCCTAGGGCATTTCGAGTGGCGCGGTGTCAGGCCTGATATTGAAGGTCAGATGATAAATGAACTTTGTGCCCGCTTACAGGAGCATGGAACTCACTTTAGCGAAAGTTCTGGTACGAGTTCGATCCGAGAAATTCAGGCTACACTCGAGCAGAACTACCTCCCCATGTTCATCGTGGAAGAGCTCGTGAACTCCCGGTTTAGGCACCAGAGCTTCAAAATCGGCTGCTCACCGGATACTGCTCCCCATCCGACTAAATCACCCGGCAGTGGCGGCATGGCGGCAGCAGATATTCGCGAGCAGAAGCTCCATAAATTTCTCCACGAACTCGACTGGTGTCACGGATCTCCCGCTTGGTCTAAGTTTGGTGAGGCAATGGCCGTTCTCGAGGGCTTAATCGAGACAGTAGGCCCAGAGGGTCATCTACTAGCTCGGCGGATCCTCATTGTAGAGCGGTCGCTAGATAGCTTTATGGACCAGGCTCGGGGGATTATCGATAGGCAGAAGGCTGGCCAATCGAGCTCTTCGAGGGCGTCAGCGTCTATCTCTGAGTCGTCCTGCCGGGTGGCGTTAGACTGATAGAGGGGTTCGATGAATGGGTACATGAAAAATAAACATACTAGAACCCATCTCAAAAGTCCCTTCTGCTGCGGGCGGCGATATAGGGGCTGCGACGGCGTCAGCCTTCACAAAAAAATCCTCAATGTATCCCAGA
>JBILFA010000075.1:0-16986 GCA_044351795.1 Bdellovibrionota bacterium
GCCAAGCACGAACAGAAGTAAAAAATGTCCGGGGAGCTTACCAAGCGTTAACGGAGGTTGCACTGTTCGGTGCGATCCAGGGCACGACTCTGACCGCGATTCGGCCCTTGGCGAAGCCAAGCACGAATAGAAGTTAAAATGTCCGGGGAGGATACCAAACTTTCCGGAGGTCGAACTGTTCGGGGGGTCCAGGGCACCGCCCTGGTCGTCATTCGAATCTTGGCGAAGCCAAGTTCGAATAGAGGAAAAACTGCGCCAGGAGGGAGTCGAACCCCCGACCAAGAGATTAAGAGTCTCCTGCTCTACCAACTGAGCTACTAGCGCACAGGATACAAAGGAGGCGATTAATACGCCAAATCCTAAGGCAGATCAAGCTCTGGAGCGGGAGAAAAGGTTGAGTGTGTTGTCTCGCTTAGGCGTGCTACTTGGAACTCCCCTTCCCCGCTCCACGAGCCCATACTCCGATCCTACGCCACACAGTCGCTCTATCTGCGGAGGAGATCCTGCGCGGTATTTGACCTTGGTGTTTCAGGGATGGTTCTGCTACCGTTAGCACATGCAATTCAAAGAGATTCTTACGTTTTTCTTCGAAATGGGGCAGCTTTCACGAGTAAAGCGCGAGGGCTGGCGACTCTTAGGGGTGGAACAACCCGAGAGTGTTGCAGACCACTCCCTCAGAGCTGCTCAGATCGGGTGGGTCTTGGCCAAGCTTGAAGGCTACAAGGACCCAAATGAGGTCGCTACCATGCTCGTCTTCCACGACATCAGTGAATGTCGCGTAGGGGATCTGCACAAAGTAGCAGCCCGTTATGTGATAGCGGACGAGACCAAAGCTGTGCGAGATCAACTTTCACGGCTGGGGTCGGATGGCGACCAGATATTCTCCCTGTGGCATCAGGTAGAGGAGAGAAGTACACAGGCGGGCATCATCGCAAAGGATGCCGACCTGATCGAGATGGCGCTACGAGCGCGTGAGTATATGGAGCTCGGAGTCAAAGCTGCCTCCGAGTGGTTCGACTCAGCATCTCAACGAGTCAAAACCGAGAGCGGCAAGAGGCTCCTCGAATCAATGCCCCATGTGTCTCCTAGCTCGTGGTGGACTGGGGTCAAGAAGATCGAGGGATGAACGGCGACGTATCGGAGCACGCTACGGTTCAGGGCACAGTAGATCGGATTACGTTTCGCAATCCAGATAACGGCTACACCGTAATGCAGGTAGTTGTAGACGATTCTTACGATCGCATGACGGTGGTAGGAATCTCTCCTCATGCTGCAGTCGGCTCTCACGTGATGATCAAGGGCCACTTCATCGTTCACGCAAAATTCGGGAAACAACTCATTATAGAAAGCATAACCGAAACACCTCCCTCGAGCGCAGAGGGGATTGAGCGCTACCTGTCGAGCGGTCTGATTGTCGGGATTGGCAAGAAAACGGCAGAACGCTTGGTACAGGAGTTAGGTACTGCGACCTTAGAAGCTATCAAAACAGACCCCGATAAGGTGGCCAAGATTCCCGGCGTAGGCAAAAAGAAGGCCGAGCTTCTTCACCAAGCACTCAACCAGCAGTCCGAATTCGATCAGATCCTGCGATTTCTCGTCGAGCATCGCATCTCCCCTACTCTCTCGGCGAAGATATACGAGCGCTTCAAGCACAAAACGGTCGAAATAATTCAGAACGACCCATACATCTTGGCGAGAGAGATCCGCGGCATAGGCTTTCACACCGCAGATACGATCGCTTTGAATCTCGGAATACTTCCGGCTTCTCCTCAAAGGCTCAAAGCAGGGATCTATTTCGCTCTTTCCGCGGCATCCGACGAGGGACATTGCTATCTCTCTCGTCAAGCGCTCTTGGATCGGGCTCGGACACTCCTCGGGATAGAGAACACCGAGGATCTCGGAGAACACATCGACAACCTCCTCGGAGAAGGAGTGCTTGTTCTCTTCGATGGCGGCATCTTCCTGCGACACTTTGATCGCGCCGAGGATGCCGTTGCGAGATTTATCTCCGAGCGCACAGCTCCATTCCCGAAGGTCAAGATACCGCGCGAAGCGATCATCGATTGTCTTGCAGAAGCAGAGAGCACACTCGGGCTGAAACTCTCACCGGAGCAACGCATCGCGGTCGAGTCTGCAGCAGCCTTTCCACTCTCAATTATCACGGGTGGACCTGGCTGTGGAAAAACCACCATCATCAAGGCATTGACCCTATTGTTTCAGCGAGCAGGCCTCTCATTCGCTCTCGCTGCGCCAACCGGACGAGCGGCACAGAGGATGTCTCAAGTGTGCGGCTGCTCTGCGAGTACTATCCATCGACTCCTCAAATACGATCCAATGTCAGGGCACTTCGTGTTCAATGCCCAAAACACCCTCCCCTTTGAGGCTATCATCATCGACGAAGCCTCTATGGTCGATATACTCCTGGCACGCGATCTGTTTGCTGCAATCCCAGAGAAGTGCACCGTCATTCTCGTTGGAGACAAAGATCAGCTCCCTTCTGTCGGCCCCGGACGAGTATTTGGAGATCTGGTGGGCAGCAGGGAGATCCGGGTCGTCGCGCTCTCGAAGCTTTTCAGACGTGCTACCGAATCGGCCATCAACACAGTGGCGTACATGATTAACATCGGCGACGTCCCTTCGATCCCGACGCCCGACGGTGTCACTAAGTCTGACGCCTACTTCATTCAACGTGACGAAGCTGAAGATGCCAGCCGTCTGATTGAAAACTTGGTCGCGGATCAGATACCAAAAAAGTTCGGTTTCTCGGGGGTCGATATCGCAGTGCTCACCCCAACCAACCGCGGCCCGCTCGGCACCATAGAACTCAACAAACGGATTCAAGAGCGCCTCAACCCCCGCGCATCTCACACTGATAATGAGATTTTAGAGGTCGGAGAGATTGAATTTCGGGTGGGAGATCGGGTCTGCCAGCGGGTCAACAATTACAAAATCGACCAGCTTGGGGTGTTCAACGGCGATATGGGAACCGTAATGGAGGTCAATCCAGATAGCCGGTCACTCTCAGTGGAGCTGTGGGACGGTCGTCTGCTCCAATACTCACGGAGCGAGGTTGGACAGCTTTCCCTCGCGTACACCGTCACGGTGCACCGCTCCCAGGGCATGGAGGTGCCGTGTGTAGTTCTCGCTCTCGATGATTCACACTTCACACTATTGGAGCGACAACTCGTGTACACAGGCGTCACCCGTGCAAAGAAACTTCTCATTATCGTAGGCTCCAAGAGAGCGTTGTCGATCGCCGCGAAACGCGCGCAGACAAAAAAGCGTTGCACCATGCTGCTCGAAAGGATCTCGCGGCTCAGTGAGCCATCGCAACCTGAGTTGATTCCGTGGTGCGAGTGAATAGTGGGTAATACCTCGTCCACTGGATACTTGTTTTCACACGAAAACTGAGCGGGCGCGGTACTAATAACTACCCTTGCTCCTTCCGAGCAAGGATTTCGGACAAAAGCTCCTCGTAGCCGTAGCGAGGGTCATAGCCGAAGAGCTCGGAGGCCCGTGATGTATCCTTGTAAGTAGGTGGGTCCTTGGGCAGGAACGAAGTCTCATCAATCACCGTAGAGAGTTTCGGGAACCAAAGCTTCAAGAATTCGTCCGCGGCATTACTGAGCGCAATAAAGCCCTTCAGAAATGTAACTAGCACGGGAGGGGTGCTCTCACTCCTTTGCGAGAGCGCGAATCAAACGATCGCTCTCTTCGAGTGCTTTACTCGTAAAGCTAGCGAACGCCTCTTGCACCCCCCGAAACTCGGACACAAACCCCTGAACATCGCGCTCGCTCACCATTCGACCGAGCAGGGCTGACGAGCGCTCGAGCTCTGTAAGAACCTCTTTCACATAAGGATTATACATCTGTATCTCGGCGTAGAGACGGGGATCCTGTGCCAGGATTCTACCGATCATATCGAGTCGCAAACGATAGACCGGGCTGGCACTTGTGAGACTCTCGTGCGGATCAAAACCTAGCGCATGCATGCAGTGTGCGGCTGCTATCGCTTGGAAATGCGTCAGCCCCTGAACCACCGCCATCATCCGGTCATGGCTATCGCTATCCATCGGAACGAGCTTGAGCCCTTCACGAGCCAGGATCTCCTCGACGTAGCTTGAGAGCTCCCCTCCTCTCATTCGACACACTATACAGGTCTGCCCTGCATGTTCACTTAACTTGGGAGAAAACATCGGATGGAGCGAGAGGACCTCACTGGTAAGTGCTCGGAGGAGCTCGGCGAAGGGAGATTTCACAGAGGTAAGATCGATTACTATCTGATGCGGCTGTACACAGCCCGCTACCTCACGCAAAACACTCTCGGTCACTCCGATCGGAACAGCCACAACCACGATAGCGCTCGCGCGTACAAGATCGGTGGTGGAGAGATCTGTATCCTTGTCTGAAACAAGCACCTCGTGACCGTAGCGCTTAAAGAGACGAACACACCACTGACCGAACGCTCCCTTGCCTCCGATCACCCCTACGCGTTTTGCTTCACTCGTCGCACCGTGCATAACTGCCTTGCAGATCCTACCCTGTTCACTAACTCCGTTACTTGCGTGCTGAATAAATCATGGCGGGCATCGGCACCTCCAGACGAGAACCATCACCCGTGCCGAATCGCTGGAGTGCAGCACGTTCGACCTCCTGCTCGATCCGCTCGAGGCGCTCCGCAGGTTGTGCACGAAGTAATCCACCTGTGCGGGCCGTTCCCCTATAAAACGCAGAAAAGAATTCCGCCGGTGAGGAGAGTTGCCAGCAAAGCGCTATCTTCTCACAATGTAAATCCGATAAGTGGGCCTCAGTCATCAGTGCCTGAGCAACCTTCGGATCACTGTATTTGAAAAACGGAGGCCCTGCCGGAAGCGTCACATCTGGGTCCCCGTGTTGTTCTATCGCCTGGAGAACGAGGGCAAAGCCAAGCGCCTCGCTCGGAGGTGTCCAAACGGTGAACCCGAATACCCCTCCCGAACGCAGCACCCGCGCCGACTCTGCAACCGCTCTTTGCGGAGCCGCGAGATGAAGGATCCCAAAGTTCATGGTAACCGCATCAAATGAGTCTGCCGGAAGCGACAAAGCTTCAGCATCTTGGACCTCGAATGCTACGTCTGGATGGTGAGCCCGTGCCCGTGCCACCATGTTTGGGGAGAAATCAGTTCCGAGTACAGAGGCACCCACGTGCGCTATCTCTGCCGTTAAGTGCCCCGGCCCACATGCGCTGTCTAAAACACGCTGCCCAGCCACAATGCCCAATTGCCTGACAAGATGTCGCCCCGCCTGGCTAGTGAGCGGAGTAAACGAGGCGTCGTAAGCATCCACACAGCTCTGCCAGCCTTCATGTTCGAAAGTCTTGAATAACGGCTCCTCCAGTGTGTTCGGCATGTCGGTCTCTGAGGTTGATTAAGTCCCTAACGAGATTTATCTTAGCGCCATCTCAGGGTCGCTGTGAAGCGTAACGACACCGACACGACGTGATATGGATTGCCACATGAGTTCAGAAATTCCACGCAGTGCGCTAACGAGTTGGGGATCGACGCTGCACCTCGAAAGCAAACTCAACGATAGGACATGGCTCGTCCGGCAAGACGAAAAGTGCTTTGTACTGAAGAGACATCGAACCCGGATATCCACCAGCCTCGAAAGCGGTTTTTTGACCACCCCGTCACATTAAGTAGAACGGCATTAGAACTAGCTCGAAACATGTTCAGATAACCTAAAATGAGGTAGGGTGAGGCTCTATGAGTGATGCGCACACTTCTGACAGGCCAGTCCTTTTTGAGATTGCATGGGAGGTATGCAACCAGATAGGCGGCATCTACACAGTCATGAAGACCAAGGCTCAGACTATGGTCGAGCGGTGGGGGAAGGACTACATCCTAGTCGGGCCCTACAATCATCACACCAGCTCACTCGAATTCGAACGATCTGAAGCACCAGCGGAGATTCGTCAAGCAATCGAGCTTGCGGCTGCCGCTGGAGTGGTATGCTATTATGGCTATTGGCTGGTTGAAGGGCGTCCCCAGGTCATTCTCGTCGACTACAGCGCACGCATGAGTCGACTCGCGGAGGATAAGTATTTCCTGTGGCATGACAACGGCATCTCCTTGGAGGAAGGCGACGGTGAAGTAGACGCTGTGGTCGCCTTTGGGTTTGCAGTTACCGAAATTTTACAAGCGCTCTCGAAGACCCTCCCCTCACAACATATAGTAGCGCACTTTCACGAGTGGATGGCGGGTATCGCCCTCCCCCGAATTCGCCACCTCAATCTTCCGATCGCGACCGTGTTCACGACCCATGCAACCATACTCGGCCGCTACGTCGCCTCGAACGATCCGAACTTTTACTCCAATCTATCGTGGATGAATCCGGATGAAGCCGCTCGTCATTACATGATCTGGAGTAAATATGCGATTGAACGCGCATCGGCTCACTCCGCTCATATCTTCACCACAGTAAGCGAAGTAACAGCTTGCGAGGCTCAGTACCTGCTCGGCAGAAAACCTGAGTTCGTGCTACCGAACGGACTCAACGCTCACCGCTTCACGGCTCTGCATGAGTTTCAAAATCTACACCTCAAGTACAAGGAGCGAATTCACGAGTTCGTGATGGGGCACTTCTTCCCAAGCTACTCGTTCGATCTCGACCGTACCCTCTATTTTTTCACAAGCGGTCGGTATGAGTACCTCAACAAGGGGATGGATGTTTTCATAGAGGCTCTACACTCGCTCAACCAACGCTTGAAAACCTTGGCAAAACCCCCTACCGTTGTCGCCTTTATCATCACACGAGGGAACACCAAGAACCTCAACGTCGCGTCGCTTCAGAACCATCTTCGATTCGAGGATCTCAAGGCGACCTGTCGCGAGATGGAAAGCACTCTCAGTCAACGTATCCTTGATGCAGCAGCGCGCGGTCGAATGCCGACTTACGAAGACCTACTAACTGATGAGTTCCAAGTCAGACTGAAGCGCTCTATCTTGAACCGCAAATCAAATCAGTGGCCGCCTGTGGTAACCCACGATATGTGGGACGACGCTAACGATCCGGTGCTGCGGCATCTGCGGCATCGCAACCTTATCAACGCACCCGGCGATCCCGTAAAAGTGGTTTTTCATCCTGACTTTGTGACCCTCACGAGCCTTTTCAGCCTAGACTACGATCAGTTCGTTCGAGGTTGTCACATGGGTATCTTCCCCAGCTACTACGAGCCGTGGGGATACACCCCTCTGGAATGTTTGGCACTCGGGCTTCCGACCGTAACTACCGACCTGAGCGGCTTTGGTGCGTACGTTGAGAAGCACGTACCCGATGCACTACAGAACGGAACGTTGGTTCTCAACCGATCGAAACTTCCTGCTGACGAGTGCATCGATCAACTCGCCTCGTTTCTTCTGAAGTTCTGTGAGCTCAGTCGGCGCGAGCGTATCTCCCTCAGAAATCGGGCAGAGCGTTTGACAGAGAGGTTTACCTGGGATGTCATGGCTGCCCATTACCATAGAGCTCATGCAGAGGCACTGAAGTTACTCAAAGCGCCCGCGGATAGAATACCTCCGCACGCCACAGGAAGATGGGAGCATGCACTGGCGAACGGTTCAGGGAAGAGCGTAGGAAGCCCTACCGAAGAAGCCCCACACGTAGATGATGCGATCAGGGGAGATGCGTATCCACGGAAACAGAACGGTTCCGGCATCCAAACACAATGAGGAGGCTTGTATGAAGTATGCAGTCGCGTGTTTTTTGGCGCTCACGCTGGGGATCGCGAGAGCCTCCGCAGCACCGGAGAGCTCTCCCGAAAACGGCATTCAAGCCTCGGGCCAGTGCCTCAAGAAGGTTTCTCAGGATCGTGGCTCCATCGTCGTTACCACCTCCGTAGTAGCTCAATCCCCCAAGGAAGCTTCGACAAAAGCAACAAAGGCGCATGATCGCGTGAAGGCAGCTATCTCGGATCTCAAATTGCGGGATTCACAAACAGAAACCGTCAATTATTCGATCGCCGAAGAGTGTTTTTACGAGAACAACAAAAGAAACTGTCACGGGTTTCGAGCTCTCTATGCCACACGTTTCGAGACCTCCGAGATAGATCGCATTGGAGAAGCGATCGCCCGAGCTGCGGAGAACTCATCAGAGGAGGTTTCCCAACTGCAAACCTTTGTGTCTCCGTCCAAACTCAAGGCCGAGCGCGAGTCGTGCCTCGAGATAGCGAGCCAAGACGCTGCCGGTAAAGCACTCAGGCTCGCCACGGGAGCCGGTGTAAAACGGGGCCGACTTATCGCGCTCGCTGAAGTACCGGAAACAGGTAATGTATCTCCTTACACTCCGCGTATGGCCTATGCCATGGAGATGAAATCCGATGCAGCACAGGCATCTCCTGAAATTGAGTCAAAGCCAATAGACTTGGAAGTCGTGGTCAGAGCTACGTACACCATCGAATAGCTAGGACGAGGCAGCAACTACGAAAAGAGGGTCTTCGGCGGGATTCTTGGGTAGTTGTCGGCAAAAGCAGGTCTCATTGTACTGGCTCTTCGTCAATGAGCATGAAACTCGGGCCGGTCCTAGGAAACATTCCCTATTCCCCGGTGCTTAACGTACTGCCGTATAACCGCCCGGCACTCCGCCTTTGCAGTACACGACCTGATAGAGCTGTACCATACGAGCCCTGAATAATGCCTCACAGCCCCTCAGATAGTACTCCCACATCCTGCGGAACTCATTACCGTACTTGGCCTCGAGAGAGGCCCAGTTTCTATCGAAATTAGCCATCCACGCATCGAGTGTCTTTGCGTAGTCAGCTGAGAAGTTGTGCACATCTTCAATAATGAGTCCCTGCTCGATCGGGGCAACGATCTCTGCGTGATTAGGAAGATAGCCATTCGGGAAGATCCTTTTCCGCAACCAAAGGATATACTGATCGAGGGGAACCGCCGAAGTCGCCGTGAACGTCGTTGCCGTAATCGCTTGCAGCAAAAAAAGCCCCTTATCACGCAAGCATCGCTTAATCATCGCGAAATACACGGGTAAGTTCTTACGTCCCACCGCTTCAATCATCTCTATCGATACGATACGATCGAACGAACCTGTATACTTTTGGTAGTCCTCTAGCACGATCTCTACATCCAACCCCTTGCAGCGCTCCTTTGCAAGCGCTGCCTGTTCTTTGGAAATCGTCAACCCAACCACCGAGACACCGTAGTGCTTTGCGGCATGCGCGGCGAAATTTCCCCAGCCACAACCGATGTCCAGCACCCGCATTCCCGGTTGGAGCATCAGCTTATGACAGATGAGGTCAATCTTAGCGACCTGTGCCTCATCGAGGGTCGTAGCCTGCTTCCAATAACCGCAGGTGTAAGTCATTGTGGTTTGATCAAGCATCGCTGCAAAGAGATCGTTCCCAAGGTCGTAGTGCCGCTCGCCCACCTCAAAGGCCCCTCGTCCTATCTGTGAGTTAGTCACCATGTCTTGCAGAACATAGGCGATAATACGGGGACTTATCTTCCGAAATTGAACCGGCAACTCGGGGTCCTGAGTTACGAGGCGGTACAACAACCCCGTGAGGTTGTCTGTCGTCCATTCTCCCTTCATGTAGGCTTCACCCAGCGCGAAGAGCCCCCCTTTCTTTAAGAGCGCTAGCACTTTAGGCGGTATATCCACCTTTGATTCCAGATTGTTAGCTGTATCCAAGTCGAGAGAACGGGCCGTTTGCATAGCGTACTCCTCAGGTATTCGGGAAGTGTCCCATTTTACGGGGTTGAATCTCAAGATCTCGGTGTCAGAATCCTACTTCTATGGTGCCTATTTTTTCGCGTCAAAATCGGTAAGATGCCCCTGAGGAATAAGAGCCCGTGCAGTTAGCGATGTTGCAACTAAGGTAGCCGAAAAGGTCAAATCGGCGGTTTAGGGCGATTACTACCCGGCGGAGCCCGTAGTTTTATCACTGGATTCCCTGCGTCGCTTCAGAAACGACAGCAAAGCCAGCCGAGCCCGATGAATAAAATTCGGTTGAGATCTAAATGTATATGAATTGAGCGGCTCAGGCTTGTCATAAACCATCGCCTTTGCTTTGGTATACAGCCGGACAGCTTGATGATGTATTCGGGGCATAATGAGCAGCGAGGTAATCGGATAACGAAGAAGAGTAGCTAAGATCTTACCATGAGTGAATGGTTGCGCGACGCCGTCGAGCCGCCCTGAAAAGATCGTTGCCCCGTCCCGCTCAAGATTAACCTGAATACCTAAACTCTCGTCCGCTTTTTCGAAGGTCAGCGAGTAGTTACCCTCGCGAGCAAAAAAGGGGGATACGAAAAAATCCTTGGAGAAACTCCACGTGTAGGGCCCTTCGCACGGTTGGCATACGAGGGGATAGAGGTGTGATTCACCGAAGGTATTATTGACCTGCGTGACCAAGGCCGTAATCTCATCATGCGCGTTGCGGCACACGAAAAAACTCACAGGGTTGAATACATATCCGAAATAGCGAGGCATCGTCAGCAGAGTTATACGCACCGGCATCTCTACTATTATTCCCTCCTGATGAAGGGCCGCTTCCACCTTTCCTCTGAGCGTCCCCTCGCCTTGCAGATAATCCTTCTTTCGGATCGAAAACATTGCGAACTTCTCGTACGCAAACAGTCGAGGAAAGAGCGAAAGATCTTCGAGTTCGTCGAGCTCCAACGCAAAGGTAAAGATCGGGTACTTAAAGGAGTGCTCTTGAGGCCCGGAACGCCAGTGCGCCACCTCTCCCCAGTACACCTTGGACTTCATAAACCAAGCCCGAACAATTCAGCTACCTGGAGAGCCGATATCACCGCGTCTTCGTGAAACCCGTAGCGCATATAAGCACCGCAGAAGTATGTGTGCCGCGTGCCATTCAGTGCACGAATAGCTGCCTGACTCCGCGGCGACTTCGGCGTATATATCGGATGCGTATACTCTACCTCGTAGAGGATCTTGGTCGAATCGATCTGATCGTTACAATTGAGTGTCACAAAGTAATCATTACTCGCCTTCAGGTTCTGCAGGCGGTTCATGTAGTAGGTAATTGCAACAGGCGAGCTCGGGCGTGCATCTTTTCGCTTCTTATAGTTCCAAGCCGCCCACAGTCGTCGTTTCGGACCAAGCACCGATGCATCAGTATGAAGTACCGTGCGATTCCGGCTGTAAGCCCATGCACCTAAGGCCGAGTTCTCCTCTATAGAGGGATCGGCGAGAAGCTTCAATGCTTCATCAGCATGAGTGGCGATCACGACCTTGTCAAAACGCTCAGGCTCCATGCCTTCGAGTGTGAGTACAACCCCCTGCTCGTCGCGCTGAATTGAGCGAGCAGGCGATCCGATCCGTACCACGCCCTCAAAACCTTCTCGAAATGCTCGCACATAGGCCTGGCTTCCCCCTACCACCGTCTGCCACTGAGGACGCTTATTCATCTCGAGCATTCCGTGATTCTCGAAGAATGTGAGGAAGGTCGCAGCCGGAAATTCGAGAGCATTAGAGTCCGGCGCCGACCAAATCGATCCTATCAGAGGTGCGAGGTAGTGCTCGAAGAAAAACGAGCTTGTTCTGAGTCGGCGAAGATATTCTCCAAGCGGCGTTTCATCGAGCCCACCGTTTCGAAGATCCTGCAACGCCCGCTTATTGAAACGGAATTGCTCGACAATCATGGCGAGAAACCGGGGATTCAGCAAATTACCCGGAGCCATCAGAAACTCTTTCACCGAAGGCCCCATGTACTGAAGCCCACTCCGTTCACAGGAGAAACCGAAGGACATGTCCGAGGATTGCAACCGCACGCCGAGCTGATCGAGGAACCTGTAGAAGTTTGTGTAGTTTTTCGGATTGCACACGATGAAGCCGGTGTCGACCTGAAGCTCAGAATCAAGCGGGTCGCTTACGGTTCTCGTGTTCGTATGACCGCCTAAGTAGTCGTTCCTTTCGAGCAGTGTTACGTTGTGCTGTCGCGAAAGCACATACGACGCCGTAATACCTGCAACTCCGCCGCCGACAACCAGTATGTTCAGAGGATTATTCACCACAGTCGATTAACTATGCTCTCGTACATCGGAGCAGGCAAGAGCCGGCCGAACTTTACAATCAGATTCATCTGCCAGGGATAGGAGATATCCCTCTTACAACGCTCCAGTCCATCACAGACGATTCGTGCTGACTCCTCGGGATCGACCAGGAAGGGCATCTTGAAGTCGTTCTTGTCGGTCAGCGGCGTCTTGACGAAGCCCGGATTTATCACGGTGATGGCTATCCCGTGTCGTATCAGGTGAAACCGGATACTCTCCAAAAAGTGATTCATCGCTGCTTTGCTCGCGCCATACGCGGCGGCACGCGGCAGCCCGCGGGTGCCCGCTAAACTTGCGACCGGGGCTATATAGCCCTTCCGGCGCTGAAGCATTCCAGGTATTACCGCCTCTATACACCGTAACATGCCACCGTAATTAATGTTCATCAGGTCGAGATATTGTTGGCTGTTGAACTCTTCGGGTTTGGTGAATACGTGTGTACCAGCGTTCGGGATGGCGAGATCGATAGGCCCAACCGCCGCTTCAATGTGGCGCACGACCTCCTTCATCTGATCGAGGTTCGTGACGTCTCCCGGGAAACTCCACGCGGCTCCTCCACTCTCTTTGATCCGGGCTGCCAGGAGCTCTAGCACCTCCGCCCGTCGGGCGGTAAGTGCGACTCGAGCACCCCTTCTCGCCATCTCCAGGGCGAGAGACTCGCCTATTCCGCTACTCGCTCCGGTTAACCAAACACACCGTCCCTCGAACTCGAACCTTTTCATCCTCACCCTCCTTACTTAGCGGGTCTTTCGTTCACACGAGCATACCCTGTAGAATGCCAAAGAGAAAAGAACCCCATCTGGAGGGTAATGACCATGATAAGCAATTCAAATATCGACCGGCGATGGGTTTCCACGATCCTGTGGGCCGTAACGGTTTACTTCTGGGTCTGTGGATTATCGGCCATTTTCTATCCCGTTTCCTGGCTCGTCATTGCCGGGCTACCGACAACCCTAACTAACGAGCTCGCCCTTGCCTTTGCTGTTGCTGGAACCTTCATGCTGACTATGGGGACGGCGGGCATCATGGCTGCTCTCAATCCCCACAAGCAACTCGGGTTGATAGTGACGCTCATGGCAGGGAACCTCATCGATTTTCTGGTAACGCTGCGGGCTGTCGTCCTTGGTCAACTGCCGATGTTGAGGGGCGCGCTCTTCTTAGCCGTCGCCATGACGTGGGCAGTTTTACTTGGGTTGGTTCTGTTAGCGGCGGAGAATCGGAGACGGGTGGTGTAGGGTAAAGCACAACAAGAGCGTCAACGAGACTATCGCCCTTCACACAAACAATTATACCTGTCCTTTGGTAAGACGGATCGGCCCCTCCTGTACATCTCCCTCCGAAGTACTTGCAGGTGCCGCCTCAGAGAGCGTCTCATACGCAAAGTCATGTTTCAGTGCGTCTTTCATCGGTGCTGTCGGGAGCAGGAAAGTAAACCGACATCCATGCCCCTTCTCAGAAGTGAGCTCTATCGTGCCTTGATGCAACTCCACGATACGCTGCACCACCGCCAAACCGATCCCCATCCCATCGGTGTTATCCTTATGTGATCTTCCCCGACTGAACATGTCGAATATTGTGGAGATCTCCTCTTGTGCAATTCCGGGTCCGTTATCCTCCACGTAGAGTCGGGCGAGGCTATTCGCACCGTGAACAGCTTCTCCCGACCAGCCTATGTTGATTCGGACCTCATCTTTGTCGTTGTACTTTATGGAGTTGGATATCAGATTGACGAATACACGCCTCAGAAGAGATGCATTTCCCCACACAGTGGGTAGTTCGCCGACTCCTATCTTGATCTCAACTGAGTCATCGATATTGAGATCCCCAAGGACCTCTGAGACCAGGCCCGCCAAGTCTACCATCTCGTACCTGACGATCCCTGCCCCTACTTTCGCAAATTCATACATCCCTTGCACGACACCGATAAGCCGATGCGCCGACTCCGCCGACCTGCTCAGGAGCTTCACGCAACGCTCATCGAGTGAGTCTTTATAAGTATCAACTATGTACTCGGTTTTGAGTATCAAACCAGCCAACGGGCCGCGGATATCGTGTGCGATGGTCGCGCAAAAATCATCAAGTCGTCTATTCTTCTCCTCGAGCTTCGCGTTCGCGATTGTCAGGTGCTCTTTGATGAGACACATCTCTCGCTCGAGCCTTCGAATCCGGATTATGTCCCTGAGAGCTAGCACCAAGGAGTCAAACCATTTCTCGTCTCTGACTACGTAGCGCTTACGCGATTCAGCGATGCGTCGGATCGTGTCCGGCTCGTCACACTTCGATACTATCAGCACGTCCGGCTCGTGGTCCCGAAGCCTCAACTGTGCGAGAAGCTCCGATCCTCGCGCATCTGGTAGATCGTAATCCAAGACAACTATGTCGAACTCCCCCTGGAGTAAAGTCTCAAGGTATCCCTCGAGCGAGTGGGTTTCAAGGATCTCCGTGTGAGGAAAAGCATCGGCTAGCTTCGCTGCCATGCTTATCCCCTGTGGTGCCCTGTCAGCAAGCAGCAAAATTCGTTGTAGTTCCGGTTCTGTACCCTGCTGCAACATGCACGACTCCCCGATGTCCTCAGAAGAAAGATGGCTACTGTACCGCCTTGTGCGTTGTCTGCGACCACTGTTCCAAGTCGCGCACGAAGGAAGCTTCGAGATGTTACATCGCTATCAAGCTGCCGCGTTTCTCAAGTAATTCTTGAGACGAATGAGCGCACGAGAACGTATCTGTGACGCTCGTGACTCCGTCACGCCGAGGATCTCTCCGATCTCCTTGAGGTTGAGCTCTTCGTAAAAGTACAAACTGATGACCAGACGCTCCTTCTCAGGCAGTCGATCAAGGGCACGCGCTATGAGGCTCACCTTTTCGTGACCTAGAAGACGGTTGAGCGGATCCTGGCCCTTGCTGGCAAGCCAATCCTCTGCTTGAAATCGTTCTTCTCCGTGGCCGAATCCGAGCTCCTCGAAGCTCAACATCACAATACTACCAACCTCGCCAAGCAAGCGTTGAAGCTCGTCCACCGATACCCCAAGCTCAACCGCTACTTCATCATCAGAAGCCGGTCTTCCCAAGCGTTGCTCTATGCGTTGATAGGCCTGCTCGATCTTGTGGGATTTGAAGCGTAACGAGCGCGGCAGCCAGTCCTGAGATCGAAAACTGTCGAGAATCGCTCCTCGAATGCGGAATTGCGCGTATGTACTGAAGTTCGTCTCGTGCTTAGGATCATATTTCTCGAGTGCATCAACCAAGCCGATAATTCCGGAGTTGAGCATCTCTTGGATGTCGATATCCTTCGGCAAGCGACCCGATAGACGATGCACCACCTTCTTGACGAGAGGTAGGTAACTCCGTATGAGCTCTTCCTTCTCGAATTCATCGATGCTTCTGTACGCTTCTACGGCCGATCGTTTAGGCTTTGCCACCATTTATCTCCTCATAGCTAGCCATAGCTCGAATCACCCCCCAGAACACAAGACCGATCACCGCCGAAACACCTAGGCAGTTGTAAACAATCTTACTAGTCCGCACTCCTTCCTGGGCACCACCAATGAACAGCACTACGCAAGCGACGAGGATCGTCAAGTTGCAGAGAGTTTTTAGATACAGATGTCGAGACGGCCTTTGGCCCTCGCTAGTATCTTGCGCCTTCCCCATACGAGCTCATCTCCAGCAATTGGCGAAAGAAGAATTGCATGCCGCCCTTCAACCTTCGGGATAACCTCTCTCCATCCAATGTCCGTGCGACTTCGGCGATAGCCATGGCCACACGTGACGAAGGATACTCAGATACAACCGGACATTGCTGCATGACGCACTCTCGAACTATCGGGTCCGACGGGATCCAGCCAACGTATCTAACTTCTACCTGCAAAAACCTCTCTGCTGCTCGCGCTAATTTGTCGAAGGCCGAGCGCGCCTCATTCTCTGAAGCGACGTTGTTAACTACCACCGAGACACGCTTTTCGCCGTACGAGCTACTCAACACTTTGATGAGAGCATACGTATCAGTCAACGAAGTCGGCTCGCCGGTAATGACGCACACCACATCCGCAGCCGCGCTATTGAAGTACATGACATCCGAGCCGATTCCTGCCGGAGTGTCTATCAGGAGATAGTCAAAGCGATGCGCAATCCTCTCAATCTCTTGAAGGAGAAACATCTTCGCTTCGAAATCCAACGCCTGGAGCTCTTCAACGCCGCTCGCCGCCGGGATAATGGAGATACCCCCGGGCCCTTCAATAAGAATATCGTCAAGAGCAGCTCTCCCCTTGAGTACATCGTGAAGATTTCCTTTGGGCTTTAGATTCAGGAGCACATCAACATTGGCAAGCCCCAGATCTGCATCCAAAACCAGGACCGACATCCCCATCGATGCAAGGGCTATGCCAGCATTAGTCACGGTATGGGTTTTTCCGACCCCTCCCTTGCCACTGGTAAAACTAAGAACTCTAGTAACCGCTCGCGACTTCACCAAATCTCCCTGCCTCTCCACGCCCAGCGTACTTACGACTTTTTTCAGACTCATCCGCCGATACTCCTCATTTTGATTCACTCCAACATCAATACGGCTCATTCTTTCGCTCTACTGACTTATGACAGTGGACTTATCCACCCCAATTTGCTTCGACTAATGCATCCGCCTCATCAGCATCCAGGCGAGCCTTCGAGCGGACGCAGGTTCCACATCCTCGGGAACCCTCTGCCCCATCGTCAAAAACGCGAGTGGAAGCTCACTGCTATGGAGCACATTGAGAACGGGCCCGAGGTAGCCGCTCTCGTCTATCTTGGTGATAATGGCTCGTGAACACCCTAAACGGGAGTACGCCCGGGCACAGCTACCGAGATCGTATTCATTAGAGGGTGCCGACATAGTGAGCAACTTCTCGCTCCCCTCGCATGAAGAGAGCAGCTGCATCAA
>JBILFA010000076.1:0-16934 GCA_044351795.1 Bdellovibrionota bacterium
TGCAACTTCCCGCCAGGCTATTAGTATACATCTCCACCGTACCGCTATTGTGGGTAAACGTTCCGCCTGCGCTGTGCGTATAGTCGCCGTAGATACTTAGTGTGCCTGAGGGGGCCGTAAAGGTGCCGCTTGCTAGGGTAAAGTTCCCTGATACGGTCATCGTCGCGGTTGAGGTATTGACCGTCCCGGTGTAACCGGAGTTCATACTAAAACTCAAGACCGTGGGATTAACATTAACCGTGCAATCTTTAGTGCTCGTTGAATTAAAAACAACATCATCTGCTGATGTTGGCACTGTGTTAGACGACCAGTTGGCCGCTTCGTTCCAGTCATTTGTTGAACCGCCCCCGTCCCATGTTCGGGTAGCCGCCCATCCATCCGTCGACCACACGGTGCAAAACACCAGCGCCGCCACAAGTGCAAGTGTCCTTAAACTTAACTTTGATGCAGCACACTGACTTAGCACTTTGGGTGGGAGGTCCTATAAAGGTCGTAAGTGTTAGTTCTCGTTCATACTACGGTCGCTCCCTCCATTCCGGGTCGACACATTATCCGGAAAGCTTGACAGGTTCTTGCTCTCTTCTCACTAGCCCGCATCGCTCACAGGTTCTCGTCGCGAGAGGGTCAAGGTTGGTGAATATGCAAAGATTTATGCCAGCGGGAGGGGGGCACTTCCAAAAATTCGCCAGAACGGTCGTGTTTTAAGTGGTTTGCGGCTTAACTTAATGACCGTGACAGTGAATCAGCGGCCAGGGGCATCAGAATCCGTAGTACGCACCCGCGTCGGCCTCTGCCGTTGCCCTGCCGCTAACCCGGATATTGCATGAAGCCTGCTACTGCGAGCGCCGATAATGCCGCTTTTTCACTCCAAAAATTGCCCATTTCACCCCTTATACACCGAGATTACGAGCAGGTCGCCTTGTGCCGTTCCGGTTGGTTTAGTCAGTAGCCGCAATTAATACGGCAACGACATAGCTCGCAAGTGGAGCTCGCTGACGCGCAGTTGCCGGACGTTCCGATGCCCCGAAACCCGGGGGAGACCCGGGGGTCAGTCCTATGAGTCGCGCAACTTCCAGCATGGGAAACCACTGCTTCTGTCCAACCTTTCGAAGTCTTCACTACCTCACAGCTCGTGGGTGAAACCCCGAGAGTTAAAAACCCTTTTTGGTGAGCCGGAAGAACTCGACTTATTCTTGAGTTCTGAGGACAGAAAGGAACAAAAAACTTCCGTGCCTCTACTGAGGTGAATGTAGGCGTATGAAAACACGGGCCTTGTAGCCACAAAGCGAGCTGGGGAGAGGGCTGAGAGGACCGCGATGCGGTTCAGGGCCATGAGGAACACCGGGCAAGCTCGGATGTATCCTGTTGAATTCAGATAATCAAAACCGCTTAATCCGAGGCCGTATCGGCTGGGCGATGCCGTCGCTCTGCTCCCGCTCTCGGTTAGCGCGTCGACGTTCGTTTGCCCCCTCGCGTCGTTCCTGTCTGGAAAGGACTTCTAAGTTTCCCTGTTGTAGCTGCTCAATATTCCGTTCGACCTGTTCCATGGCGCGCCTGTAGCGGAGAGTCGCTGTCCTCACTCCAGTCGTGCCATAGAGCTTGAATGGGTCGTCGTCAAATTGACTCAAGGCGAAGGCGAGATCCTTAATATTGGCTGCCTCTTCAACGGTAATTCGGCCACTCCGACGGAGCGAGCGGACAGCATCGTTGGTAGCTCGCTCTACTGCCGAATCGTGTCGAAGAAGCTGCCGCCGCTCTGTAGCGCTTTGGAGCTCTGCGGCAAACTCACGGGCCACAGCAGTGCCTTTCTCGAGCAGGAGTTGACTCTGCACCAAACCGGCAAAAAGTTCCTCCTCCCCCACTTTCTGCCGGGCCGAGCGCGGCTGGGCGGCACGCAGGAGATTGGGGAGCTGGTTAATAGCGTGTGTCTCTATGGGCTGCAAGCGTCCAGCATTGTTTGCATTTTGCGCTGGACTCAGAGCAGGTAAGAGCCTCTTTACATAGTTCATATCGTGCCACCAGTTCGCGTTACGGATGCTCCGTTCAAGAACCGTACCTGACCTTATAATGTTCTTGATTGAGTGGTTATCGTGAATGAAGACATGGATACGCATCTGTGCTTTGGATTTGGGACACTTCCACCTTCGCCAAAGGCTACGGCGGACAAGCTAGAGGATCTATCTCGAGTATGCCTTTGAAGCACGCGGCCCAGGTACCTTTAGCGAACTCTCTTCTGTAGTCGCTTTCTGTCTCCTGTTCAGTATCAGGAGGAGCGAGCTTGGCGCGATCACCCCGTCGCCTAGAGGAGTATCTTGCATTATATCTGGTTAAGGATTCATAGGGTTTCGGGATATGGCGAGGAGAGGGTAGCAAGGAACTCGAGAGCCTCGAATTCATGAGCTACATCGTCTTTGGTAGTATAGGTACAGCGGCTGGCATGACCCTCAATCTGATTCAGAAGTACAGGGAGGAGCTACTCGCCTATCGCTCCAATGTAGGAACCTCGACCTCTCGAATCTCTAGCTTCATGAACACGCTCTCTGCCGCCAGGATTAACTTCAATGCCGCAGAGTCACGGATATCAGATGCTGATGTCGCAGCAGAAGCGCGAGCACGGTGCGAGATACAATCCTGCAACAGACAGCTTCCTCTCTTCTTGGCCAGGCTAATCAGGAACCGCTCATTGAATTGAGATTATTGCAGGGGGCCTAGGAGTAAGAGCCGGCCCAGTCGGCAATTGCTAGTTGTTATGTAGCCTGATAGAGGAATCCCTCTCGACTCGTAAGTAATCGAAGTGATTGGCGTCAAACATTACTTTGAGAGGAGAGGGATTCTTTTAGGGGTCTACATAGCAACTAGCAATCACTCAAGCTCTCACGTAACGACTGGACTGTGAATTGCAGCGGCGCCTCTTCCTGGAGAAGGAGCGCCCCATTGTAGAGATCAACCACTACCCGATCTCTACAACTCTGCTGCCACAAGCCCTCTCGGGAGGTGTGTTCCGTGCCCGGCGCGACGTAGGTCACGGAGACGTTCCTGAACGACGGTTACTTTCTGAGTATCTCACTTGGTGCAAGCCATGCTATTGCTCGCTATGACCACACTGTCGGGGTGACGATGCCTCGACAACCGAGTGTGTTTCTCCCTAATCTTTTTTGGAAGCGCGGCAACCGCCGTGCAAGGAATTGGAATGGACGGCCTTAGCCGACCGATATTTTTGCGTTACTTCCTTCTTACCTGCGCGACCCTCGCGGCGGCCGCCGTGTTGCGGTACGGGCTAAGCTATGGAGTCGGGGATCAGATCACCTATACCCTGTATGGAATCCGAATGGCCGATCCGACCGCATTCGCAAATGATTGGACCGTCGAGCACGCGGTCATGCCGCACTGGTCCTTCGACTGGGTTACGTATGCGGGCGAGCGACTTGGAATACTCAAGTTTGTTTATGGCTTTTACTGGGCAAGTGGTGTTGCCGCCTTAGCTGCCGGCCTCGTGCTATTGAACGCACGAGTAAACCCTACGCGTCCGGAGCTTTCTCTACTCGCAGGGCCCGCAATCGTTCTTGGCCCAGTCGCTTTGGCGGGCTCGACCACACCGATCTTGGGAATCGCCATTCCACATTATCTGGGGGGAAGCCTGACGATATTGGGCATGGGACTCCTCGTTCATCGAAAAATCTTCATGGCGTTAGCTGCATCGATGCTAGCTGTGTTGATCCATGTTCAACACGGTTTCAATGCCGGCATACTTTTGCTCCTTGCGGGATTTTTTTTCCGTGGCCGTCAACGAATGGCAACCTTAGCAGGAGCGATTGTAGTTATCTTCATTGCTCTCCTTATCGCACACCGGCCGGGACTCGTCGGCAGCCTCGAGGATCTAGTCCGTACGTGTCGCCTCCACATTCCTTTCCACTGCTATGCACCGTCTTGGGATCGAAGGACGTTGACATACCCCTTCGTGTATTTCGGCCTTGCTGCACTTCTGGCTTGGCCCGTGTTCCGCCGAGATATCATCTTTGCCGTAGTAGCAACCGTTCCCGCCGCTATCGTCGGAGCAGCGATATGCGTCGATCTGTTTTCTGTTCCTGTGCTAGGTGACCTCGCACGAGGAACAAATGCCTATCGCTTCATTACCTACTTCTTTCCGGTCGCGGTTCTGGCCATGCTTCGAGGTGTTACATCTAGAGCCTCCCTCGCAGCTGTCTTGGGATGGGCTGCCCTTGGCGCCTGGCTGATCGGACCCACGGCTCTCTACGAAGCTAGCTACGCACGAGCATGGGTGGCGGGACTATTGTTAGTACTGGCGACTCAAGGCCTGAGCTTTGGGAGAACAGGGCACCTTGTGATGGTAGCCGCTGCAGCATCGAGCGCCGGGCTGTTTTTTACACCACCCCATTTCGGAACTGACAAAATTATGGAAGCGGTCGGATACCAGGTCCGCGAGCATGTTCCCGTGGGAGATACGATCATTGCTTCGCCCGGGCTCTTCGGCCTGCGACTCGCGACTCGGCGAGCAGTCATTGCTGAATGGAAGACCCATCCGTTCGGTGGTCCTGCCTTGCATGAATGGGAGGCTCGTATTCAAGATCTCGGCGGATATGACGGTACGGCCACCAGTTTACGAAGGCTAACGCTGGAACAGCTGGAAAGTCTCTCAGAAAAGTACTCGGCTAGGTTCGTGATTCTTGATAGTGGCGACGCGAAGCTCGCGGCAGCATCGGAGCGATGGGTGCGGCTCGCCGATCTATCCGGTGCTTTTATACTGTTCGAGGTTCGTCGGACGCCGACAGGCCGGGTTACCGAATCCCAATCGCTGTCGGCAGCCGAATGAAGCTATCTGTTTTCTCACGTTGCTGTCCCATTATCCTACTGCGGCACCCGAGCTACTATCCTACTGGCTGCTTTTTGTCTCGGTAATTGCTCTACGTGCGGACGTGCAAAAGTTGGAATTGCCAAGAGGGGTAGCTTGGACAAGAATTGTAAGGTCGCATGTGAGAGCCGCACGATTGCACGGACAAGCTGTAAAGTATGATGCTGGAGACAACAAACCACACCCTATCCGGTCAGAGCTGGCTGTCCGTCGAGTGGATTTTGTTCACTCTGGCATGCTTTATCTACGCAGCCGCTCTCGGTTTTCGAGTCGCAGACTTCCCGATCTACTTCTTTTGCGATGAGGCTTTCCATTCAGCTGTCGGTCAAGAGGTAATTAAAAACGGATTTCGAGACTCGGCCGGTACTCTTTTGCCCATCTATTTCAACGCTGATTCCGGGCGCTGGACTCCGGCGTTTTCTGTTTATCCTCAAGCGATAGCGGCTGAACTATTCGGTCGATCGGTTTTCACGACTCGATTGACCACTGTCTTCATCAGCCTGTTTGGAGTTGCCGGTTTTTCGATATTTCTTCGGAACTCCTTGAAGCTTGGGATCTGGTGGCTCTTTCCGCTTCTACTCGCAGGCTGTCCAGCCTGGTTTCTCCATGCCCGCACCGGATTCGAATCCCCGATGATGGTGAGCTTCCTCGCCGGCGGCTTAGGATTCTATTCACTCTATCTCACCCGAGGAAGTGGATGGGGATTGCTCGGCGCCGCTATATCATGGGGAGCCGCCTTCTATACGTATTCAAATGGTCAACTGGTTGTGCCGCTGTTCGTAAGCATGTTGCTCTTGAGCGACGTGTCGGTACACCGGAGGAATATATGGACGGTAGCCAAGTGTTTTGCCGTAGCGCTCGTGTTGGCTGCGCCTCTCGTGATGTTCCTCTACACTGAAGGCTTCAAGCAATCCGAGCATCTTGCAACTATTGGGTCTCCCTTGATCTCGGACCAACCGCTACGAGATACGATTTCGAAGATCGGCCGCGAATATCTCGAAGCTTTCAATCCGCAGTATTGGCTTAGCAAGGATCACGGCAGGGATATCGCGCGACACTACGTGGGTAATCTCTCTCATCAGGTCGTGTGGTTGGGCTGGGCCGCCTGCGTAGGCGCGATATTCTTGCTGTTCCGATTGAAGCAGAGCGGCGCCAGAGCTGTGCTGGCGCTGCTCCTTGCGGCTCCGGCAGCAGGTGCCCTTGCTCAAGTTGGGATTACTCGCGTGCTCGGTATGGTTTTCCCAATGGTAGCACTTGCGATGCTACCGGCCGATTTCATCGAACGCCGACTGAAGCCCCTATGGCTTCGGCTTTCCTTCGATATTGTGCTTTTTCTCGGAGCGCTCGCGGGTGTAGGGTTCGTAGTACGCTACGCACTCGTGGTAGCTCCCACTCAGGTCGAGGATTACGGATTGTACGGTCATCAGTGGGGAGCCCAACAGATTTTCGGAGAACTAATTCCCGAGCTATTGCACGAACACCCAGAGGACAAAATATCGGTCTACAGCAACTGGGCCAACGCCCCCGAAAGGTTTATCGAATTTTTTCTCGACGAGGAGGCAAAGAAGCGAGTCTCCTTCAAGCAGCTCGATGTCAAGATATACTATCCTATCGATCCATCGGAAATCTTTGTGGTCCCCGAGGCCGATTACGTCAACTTGGTAAAAAGCGGAAAGGTAAAACCTCCAGAGATCCTACGAACGCTCCCCTATCCCAACGGCGAACCTGGATTTCGAGTGGTGCGCCTGAGCTATGTCGACAATGTGATCAAGCTTTACGAGGAGGAGCGACGAATACTTGTGCAGCGGGTACCGGCAACCGTCGAACTTCGACTGCCGGGGGCAGCCGAACGCGTAACGACCACTATCCGGCACTCTCCAATCGACCTAGGCGAGCCTCAGAACCTGTTCGACGACAATACCGAGACCCTCATTCGTGGTGCTCGAGCGAACCCCTTCTTCTTGTCGATCGACATGGGAGCCAAAGAGGGGCGCCGTGTGACGAGCGTTGCGCTGAACGTGGGCGTCAATGCTCCAATCCTCACATTATCGTGTATTCGGACGCGCAAGGCCAAATCTCGAGGGGAACGCGATATGGTGGTGACCGAAAAATTCGAGCAGTCACATAATAAGCGTGTAACCCTCTTGTTTCCAAAGATAGCCGGAGATTGCGCTCGAATCGAACTGGCTATTGCCGACTCGGACCTGCAGGATTTTGCCAACGTGCACGTCCGTGAAGTGGAGGTTCTGTGAACGACAGCTTGCGAAAGATACCCTTCATCGACTTGAGTCAAACGACTGAGCGAATTGCCCATCAAACTCTGGATCGCTGGGCAAAACTTTTGGCTCAATCGGATTTCATATCGGGGCAGCCGGTTCGAGAGTTCGAGAGCGCTCTGGCCAAGGCGTGCCAAGTCGAACATGCAATAGCATGCGCTAACGGAACGGATGCTATCATTTTGGCTCTTCAGGCTGCGGGTGTGGGATGCGGGATGCGCATTGCCCTTCCCAACATGACATTTTGGGCTACGTACGAAGCGGTGGTGCACGTCGGAGGAACGCCGGTTCTCGTGGACATAGACAACGAGCACTTTCAGATAGACGTAGATGAGGTGATAGCCGAGCACCGGCGGGAGCCGCTCAGGGCGGTCGTCGTGGTGCACCTCTTTGGGTGGTGCCACCCTCGCCTCTCGGGCTTGAGAGCATTTTGTGCACAAGAGGGCATCATACTTATCGAAGACGGGGCTCAAGCCTTTGGGGTTTGCCTCAAAGGCGATGGCGGAAAGGACGAGTCTGTTTTCAAAAGCGCCTCCATCTCGACCCTTTCGTTTTATCCTGCCAAGGTTTTGGGCGGTTGTATGGACGGAGGCGCGGTTACCACGAACTCGCCCGAGCTAGCAGAGCGAGTGCGCTGTCTTTTGAACCACGGGCGAAAGGACCACTACTCATATGCCGAGGTCGGATGGAACTCGCGTATGGGCTCAATACAAGGAGCATACCTCTCCCTAGCATTGGGAATAGTTGATCAACTGATAGACGAGCGGCTAGCCGCTTTGCGATACTACAGACTTGGGATCGAGGCGAGGTTCTCCAGCGAGGAGATCACGTTTGTAAACGAGCCCCCTACCATTCGCGGAAACGGATATATGGCAGTGTTGATGGTGGCCCCCGGTGACAACACAAGAATTCAAGCAGCGCTTGCGCATAAAGGAATAACCACGGCTCGAACCTATCCCGAGACTTTGCACCAGCAAGGCCCGGCCGTGAAAGCAGCGCGCTCCTCGGAGCTATCCGTGTCGACGGAGTTTTGTCGCCGTGTTCTGAACCTACCGCTGTTTCCGGGGATCTCCAGAGACGCCCAAGAATATGTCTTGGATGCCCTTCGAACATCGATTCCGAGCTGAGTGGGGAAAGACTCGATATGCCGCAGATAAAGGGGAAAACGTGCGCGACCGTAGAACCGATAAAGATCGTTTTGATCGGTTTGGGGCGTATGGGTAAGAACCATTTGCGACTTTTGCAGATCTTGCCCCAATTCGAACTCGTGGCGGTAGTCGAACCCCACCCCGCGCAGGTGACATGTTCGTGTCCGATAGTTGGAGATCTCGCACAACTCGAAGGCATGGATTACGAAGCTGCCGTGGTCGCTACCCCTACGGGCACCCACTTTGCGATCGCGGAGTGGTTGCTGGTCAGAGGCAAAGACATTCTCGTCGAAAAGCCTCTCGCGGCGACTACAAAGCAGGCGGAAAAGCTCGTAGCATTGGCGCGCAAGTATCGCTGCAAACTCGCTGTCGGATTCGTAGAGCGCTTTAATCCCGCTGTCCATAAGCTGCACGAGGTCATTGAAGGTGGATATCTGGGGAAGCCGATTCATTACAGCTTCACAAGAGTGGGTGGATATCCCAATGAGCCGGGCAGGGGTAATAACGTTTTGGTTGATCTCGCAGTTCATGATGTCGACGTGTTGCATCTCTTGGAGGGCAAGATGCGAGTCGTTGCTTCGGCATGCCATTCGACAGTGAAGCGCGGCGTCCTTGATACTGCAGAGATCATGCTCAGGTCGCCACGAAATGGTCCGAGTGCATCCATACATGTGAATTGGATCACCCCCACAAAGATCCGAACTCTGAGAGTCACGGGTACCGGCGGAGTCGGCATCGTGGATTACATGCTCCAGACGTGTACTATTTTCGGAGGAGATTTAGTGGGCCCCAGGCTCTATCCAGGCTCCAGCTTCGAGCAATTAGTGCAGGCTTATCAGGGAAACGACCGAATCGAGTTCGGAGTAAAAAAGGTAGAACCGCTTCGTAACGAGCTCGAAGACTTTGCCCGGTACGTGCGCGGCTTCCCACATACCTCGTGTACTGGGTCCGAAGCCTTGTATTCTCTCGAAATAGCCGAGGAGATCTTCAACAATGTCTGACATTCACCTAACGGCATTCGTCCATCCTAGCGCGCTCCTAGAGGAGGGCGTGACGATCGGGGAACGAACCCGCGTGTGGCACTTTGCGCACGTGCGTAGAGGAGTGCGGCTCGGAACGGACTGCATCATAGGGAAAGGAGTCTTCATCGATACCGAGGTCGCCGTCGGCGACGCCGTAAAGATACAAAACAACGTATCGATTTTTCACGGTGTTACCCTGGAGAGTGGGGTCTTCGTTGGTCCACACGTATGTTTCACCAACGATCTGTACCCACGGGCCGTGAATCCTGACATGTCGCTTAAGTCGGGCGGAGATTGGCAGGTGAGCACAACGGTCATAAGGTGCGGAGCGAGTCTTGGAGCGAATTCGACCATAGTGTGTGGTATCGAAATCGGGCAATGGGCGCTCGTAGCGGCAGGTAGTGTGGTCACGAAATCGGTGCCTCCCTTTGCCCTCGTTCGAGGCAATCCCGCACGAGTGGTAGGCGTCGTCGGGCGTAGTGGTAAAATCCTGTCTAGAAGTTACTCGCCTGGGATCTTCCAAGATGTTTTGAGCGATACGGCACAGAGTGACTCAGGAGACCTCTGCCGTATCGAAATCTTGCCGGAATGGTGCTCGTGACAGCGCCACTAAATCGTTTGTGCATCATTATCCCTGTTCACAACGAAGCGGACATAGTGGCTTCGAGCGTGACGAAACTCGCGGCGTGGTCCGGGCTTAGACGATTCCGAACCGTTGATCTTTTCTTAATCGAAAATGGAAGTATGGATAGCTCGGCGCGTGAAGCCCAACAACTAGCTCGGGATTTTCCCTGGCCCTTCGAGGGGGGTAGGATCTTTGCCTTCTCGGAACCTCAGGCAGGGATAGGACATGCATACTTCCGGGGCGCTCAAGAGGTCCTGGCGCGGCCCGATGTGGACGAAAACGATTGGCTGCTCTGGACTGCATGCGATCTGCCCTTCGCTGATTCCGATCTGAGGGCTTTTCTCGAGTACATAGACACGGGTGGTCGAGGCGGCATCGTAATCGGTTCGAAAGCTCACCGCATGAGCAAGGTCAAGAGAGGCTTGAAGCGCTCACTCATGGGCCTGGTTTTTCGCGCAGCTCGATGGATCTTTCTGAGGTTGCGGACCGGCGATACGCAAGGAACCTTTTTTGTTCGAGGCGATGTAGTACACAACATAGTCGGGGCTGTCCGTGCGCGCGATTTTTTCTTTACTACCGAGTTCTGCTACCGATGTAACAGAGCAGGCCTCCCGATAGTCGAAGTGCCTGTCGAGCTTCAGCCTGAAGTACGGCCTTCGACCGTGCATCCTCTCAGAGATGGCTTGCGGGTAATGAAAGCAACCATCTCGATGCGAGCAAAATACAGCTAAACCGATTCCGGCGGCAGTAGGGATGAGCGTGTTCGCCGCCTTTAGGGGCGCACATAGTATAGAAGCCACTAACAGTTCGTGAAAACCCCAGGGAGGCAAGGCGAAATAATACTGATTGCCTTTCTTCGGGCTCATCGTGGAATCGAGTGGGTGGTGGCGAGCGCTGAGAGAATATAACCCCTTGTTTTGGGCAATAAATCGCGCATTTCTCCGTGAACGTGCTCGTGCACGTAAACGTGAACGTACCCGGAGAGGAGTCTAGCGTCGGCAATCTGTTATTCACTAAAAGTTGTGTGATGTTTCCACGGCATGCCTCGGCTAAAGCTACCTGCTCTATCGGGTACGTTCACGTTCACGTTTACGAGCACGTTCACGGGCGGATAGCACCAAAGTTACCCACTCGAAAACCCGATGAGTCTTTCTTCGTACGGCTCATCTCAGGGTCTCGCTACCTGGTTTCTCAATGGATCTTCTATGGTATACCCATGATTATGCGTCTATTCAATCTCGTCTCCTGCTCACTCCTCATTGCCTTCCTTGGCTGCTTTACTCCAGGGTCAGAGAGTCTCAGGAGAGCGGACGAACTGTCGCGAGAGGGAAAATACGAGGAGGCGATCGAGACCTACCGAAAGCACATGGAGTCTCGTCTCGAGGTGACCGACCGTCCCGAGTGGGAGAACCCCTACTTCTACCTGCTTCTCATCGGAGATGAGTACCTACACCACGGGAACCCACTCAAGGCGCTCGAACAGTACGAAGAAGCCGAACGCAAAGAGGTTCATCCAACACTTATCTCCGACCGCTATCGCGCTGTGGCTCGCTGGCACGAGGAGCACGGTGAGCTTCAGCAGGCGCTTGACGTGTTAAAACGCTTCCGTGATCGAGACTCCCTGCTCTTTGACGCTATGGCAGATCGGATAGCACGCTCACTCACTGAGAAAGAGAACGCAGAGCTGCTGCAAAGAGCGCCCTCCCCTTCTCCACAACCTGCTCCCGCCACCGCAGAGAGTCCGGACAAAAAACCTCTTTGAGCTTTCGGCCGACTTGACTTGCCGGCCCCGCGCAACCGCGCTGGTATTCAGCGTTCTCGGCAACCAACGCATGGAGCACTTGAAGAGGATGATAGGTCCCGAACTCCTGCAGGACATAGTCGATCTGCATGGAGGGAAAGCACTCTGAAAAGAGAAAGCACAGCGCCCCGGTGGAGGAGTAGGTAATCCCCCCTGTCGTGTCCGGAGCGTGTACCCGTTCGGCTCCGAAGAGCTGCGCTATCCGTCTGTACTCCTCAGAATCGCGGGAGTATTCGATTAAGAGAGTTTCCTGTCCAAACGAACCTAAGCCGGTATGAAGATCGATAACGACGAGGCGCTCAGTCTCCGACAGGTTTCTCGAGAGCCACTCCTTGCAGACGACGAGCTCTTGCTGCAGATCGTCCCCTCCGTAGTAAAGCCCCTGAGGATCTACGAACTGTCCCCCCGTTACCGCCTGCTTGAGAGTCGAGAATCCGTTGAGAGTAATCGCCAACACAGCACGAAGGGCGAAGGTGGAAAAGGGCGGCGTGGTTGCAGGATTAATTAAATCCAGCACCATCTCGTACCCGGCCGGTGCTCCCTTCCGCTCAAGCGGCGGGAGCACACAGTTCCGGTTAAGGTCGACGTTGTGCCCATTAGCGCGACGCAGGTTCGACATCCCCCACGGGTTGAAGCAGTGTACGAACACCACGGCGGTATCCGAGGGGAGTGCCGGCATCTCATCTAGGATAGCCGACTGGACCGCTGACCCGGCAAATCCCTCCACTCCGTGAACTCCCGCTATATGCAGTATCTTTTTGGGCGCTGACCGCTCGCCAAAGACAGCGATGTCGATGCTCAAATCATCAGTGATGAAGCCCTGCGAGCCCCGAATAGGTTTGGAATGCAGCTCTCCTCGACGTGCTTGCACCGTCTCTCGGAAGCGCGTCCTAGAGACGAAAAAATCCACCGGAAAGAGATCTGTTGCCACTAGCGCGCCTGTGCAGCCGAAAGTTGTTCAACTACACTTGCGTCCGTAACTACTTCCTCGAGCGCACTCCCCATAGCCTGCGCCAAGAGCTCCTTAACGTGACTGGCGCGCAATGCAGGATGACTCATCGATGCTTCTCCTGCAAAGCTCGCTCGGTATTTAATGCTCGAATCTATGCCGCGTACCACCACCTTAATGCGAGCAGTCGCTGAGGCAGAAGAGGTAGGAAAGTCGGGAGAGACTTTGGTCTTCCACTCTACTATTTCTCCCTCGATCTGCGGGGCCTGAAGCACCGCGATCCGGGCCCCGGCTTTACGGAGGTAATTTGCCAACCCCTCCTGCACTACACCTCCCAGAGAACCTTCTGACGGAACCTGTCGACCATCGATAATCGCTATGGTGTCGGACGGTCTCTTATCGAGGAATGTCCCAACCTTTACCTTGAGCGGCCCCTCTCTACCTTCCTGCGCCGCTACGTGCTCCGGATCGGGCACACTCGGCACGGAAAGCCTCACGCCGAGATCAGGGGCACACGCGGAGAGGAGACAGACAAAAAGAGAACCAAGTAGTATGTGCCTAACACCGATCATGAACACCTCAGCAGTGGAAAGTTTCCTTAATCGATAGACCTTCCGGTCCGATTTGGCAACTGAGGTCGAAAGCTCTCTACAGGAGCTCCTCGCACTCAACCCCCTCTCCTTGAACCGCCTCGGACGGATCGCGCCGCACTACCATAAGCGCGCGCTTCGCTACCTCCAGGGCTGAGCCTCCCTCTCGCACTCCAATGGTCGTCAGAGCCCATACGGCGTGTTGTCTGACGATCGGAGACGAGTCCTGTTTGACCGCATCCTCAAGGGACGTAAGCAGCCCTACCGCATGCGTATTGGCCGCTACCACGGTAGCGTTGCGCAAAAGCCCCTCACGCTTAGCACGCATCAAGGCAGTTCCTGAAAAACGGGTCACGAACTCTTCATGAGTGCGGATCTCAAGTACACGGCGCAGATCGAGCGCAGGCCCTACTCCGTGTTCCGCATTGAACTCCTCAATCGCTGCTCGCAGCCCTTTCTTGAGCGAGACAAAATTAAACGGGCACACCTCTTGGCACACATCACAGCCGAACACCCACTCACCGAGCCAGGCACGCTCCGTATGCGTCAAGGCACCGCGCTTTTCAATCGTCAGGTACGATATACACCGTCGCGCGTCGAGCACCCGCTCGGAGACAAATGCTTGCGTGGGGCACCGGCTCAAGCAGTTACTACACCTGCCACAGTGAGAGGCCGAGGCCACGTCAGGCACACGATCAAGGATCTCGAGCTCCCACAAGATTTCACCGAGAAGAAAGAAGCTCCCTCGGCCTGGAACGATCGCCATCGTGTTCTTGCCGATGAACGTAAGCCCGGAACGGGTGGCGAGCGCTCGTTCCAAGAGGGGGACTGAATCGGTGAAGGCACGGACTGAGAGGCTTACCCCCAGGTGCTTCTCAACGGCATAAACAAGCTGCTCTAGCCGTTTTCGTAAAACCTTGTGGTAATCCCTTCCCCAGGCATAGCGAGCCACACGACCGAATCCCGGCGCTAAGGGGGGTCTCGGTGCTCGATCGTAGGCTAACGCCACCGTAACTACGGATCGAACGTCCTCCAAAAGCCGCTCTGGAGAGGCTAATAGCTCCGGCTCTCGGAGCATATACTCCATATCGCCGCCATAACCGGCGCCTTGCCAGGACCTGAGGTGCTCCATATCACGGTGCAACTGAGCGCCGTCAGTGACAGCAACGATATCCAGGCCGACCCCCTGTGCCAGTGCCAAAAGGGTAGTAAGCGTCAAAGATTGCATATCATCTACCAACAAAAACCAGATCTTTCACCGCTGAGGGTTGACCCGCTACACTAACTCAAGTAACTGTATGAGGCTTTTTAGAGAAGCGGAAGCATCCCAGCTAACGAGTCTCATTTTAAGATGTGTCCCTATCGTCTAGCCTGGCCTAGGACGTCACCCTTTCACGGTGAAGACACGGGTTCGAATCCCGTTGGGGACAATCACCCTTCCGGGTCATGAAACCACCCTCTGACACCATAGCCGAACCGGCAAGTATGATCGAACAACCATCGGCCAAGGAGCGCTTTGCATACGCGTTGACGCTGGTTCCAGAGCTCGTCGAAGTGGAAAAGGTGATACGAGCAGCGTGCCGCTCTGACGTCACCCTGATGCGCGAGATACCCGAGTACCTTCTGGGTCTTGGTGGAAAACGGATCCGACCTGCACTGACCCTACTGTGCTCAAAGGCTCTAGGAGCGCAAGAGATTACGCAAGATATCATCGAGGTCTCGGCTGGCATCGAACTGATTCACATGGCAACGCTGCTGCACGACGACATCGTCGACCAATCGCCGCTCCGTAGGCATCAACCCTCGCCCTACGCTCGATACGGCACTTCTGCCACCCTGCTTTCCGGAGACTTCCTACTCACGCGCGCCTTTGGACTGTGCGCCAAACTCGATCACGAGATAATCACTGCAACCGAACAGGCGTGTATAGAACTGGTAGAAGGAGAGACCCTCGAGACTGTGCTCTCGCAGGAACAACACTCCCTTGCATCGAGCCTCACGATAGCACGTCGTAAGACAGCCTCCCTGTTCCGACTGGCGGCCTTCTGCGCCGCGCATCTGACCGATGTGCGCGACGAGACCAAAGCATCGATGGCCCGCTTTGGAGAATCACTCGGGATAGCTTTTCAAATTATCGACGATATCCTCGATGTGATTTCGGACGAGGCGACTCTCGGAAAACGACCCGGCCTCGATATCGCAGAACGCAAACCATCGATCGTCAACATCATGTGGCTCGAAAGTGGCGACAAGGAAGCACAGCGTCTGCTAAGCCCACCCACCGGCGACGATGAAAAGGAGTTCGTGGAACGCTCTCTCCGCACGTTGCGAGACAGCGCAGTCATCCAGCAAGCAAAAGAGTTGGCGCGATCATACGCAGACGAAGCGAGCAGCGAACTGAGCGATGCCTTCGACTCTAATCTTTCAGATCTTCCGCCAGAAGGAGAAGCGTTGTTTGCGGTTATCGATTTCGCGCTGGACCGGATGGTGTAGCGCCTGTTATCCAGCAAGGAAAAGAAGCTCTTCAAAAAGAAGGCTCCTCCTCCTATTCCTCATTCTTCTCATAGTCCTGCACCTGCACCGGTTTCCTGATTCTCATCCGGCTATTTCGGTAAGGATACGGTAAAGCGGAGATTGGCGATTGATTTGAGTTTGGCGTTAGCCAGCTCAGTCTTCGGAAGCAAACGACAATCAACGATGCCAAAATTCCTTGATTATGAAGAGGAAACCGGTGCATGTGCAGGATGATGAGAAGAATGAGGAATAGGAGGAGGAGGAGGAGGAGGAGGAGGAGGAGGAGGAGGACTGCTAGTATGCTAGCTAAGGACATAACAAGGGCCAAAAAGAAATGGGGCCACTCGGGGCCCCATTTCAATTCATGCAGCCAAAAAAGCGGCTGCACGGGCAGGTAAGCAACTCACCCGCCTCTATGCAGCTCTCCGCCGAGTACGAATCTTCGCCTTGGCGTTGATAATTGCATAGCGCGTTTTTTCAGGATCGAATCCAAAGTAGCGGCAGATGGAAACGAAAGAGAGGATATATTCCTCGTCATCGTCCATGAGATACTCCAAGGCTTCTTGCCGAAGCTCAGGCCCAGAGCTGAGATCCTCGATGGTCCTCAAGATCATCGCTCTCATTAACTCACTGACCGCCGTGTATCCTTTCCCGCCGAGATACGCGAGGTCCATTTCAGGTAACCGATCCGAATTGCTCACCGCAGACTCCGTGAAATTAAAAGCCACGACACCTCCTTAAAGCCGCCTCAGTAGTTTCACACACTCCGCGCCCAGCAGGCTGAACGCGTCGAAGAGAAACTCTTCCGCAACTTTGAAAACCTGTGAGCTAAAATAAGTTTGAACCAGCCGCCGAGATTACTCTCGCCGACAACATTGATACCGTTATGACGGGAGGTTAGTTCCGTGCTGCCTTAGTGGCTAAGCACCGGGTAACTAGCTGAGATTAGGAGCGCCATTACTCAAAAACGGCAGCAAAAACGGCAGAAATAAGGGGCCTGGCGGCTCCTCACTATTACCCACAAGTGGTAATGGGAGAGGTTGTAGTGGAGAGAATCTTCTGGGCTTTAGATAGATCCCACACGGAATAACACCACATTTGTTTCAGGTTTATGATTCACTTTCTCTTCCGCTCTCGCC
>JBILFA010000168.1:0-5248 GCA_044351795.1 Bdellovibrionota bacterium
TGGCATAGTTGTGTCGCGCTGAGTAACGCTCTCCAGTGCTCCATACCATTCAAGGTCTCCAGTGTAGATAGCGTCCCTTTTAAAGGCGGGGTGCAGCTTTCGAAAACAAACATTTAGCGCCACAAGCGCTTCAAGGTCGCTTGTGTATGCAGGGATCGTAACAGTTGCATATCCTTGCTCTGTCACAACTAAGGTGTCGAGTATGAGGTTGCCTGTTTTATGGAGAGCACTTATTCGTCGAAGACTGGTGAGTGCCTCTAGCTTACGAGCTGCCTCCTTTCGACGGATCAAATATCTGACCTGTGCAATCTGTTTGCCAGTGAGAGTCTCGTCCTCAAGAGCCGCCAGGGCAACCGAGACGCGATGCTCACCGTGAGCCAACTTACAAATGTCGCTACAGGCCTCATAGGTTAAAACGGTATCAGGCTTTGAATCGCTTTTTTGCATGTGCGGCGCTCCTTTGACACTGTGCTGAGATGATGCCTGGCTCCATCACCGCAAGCGGGGGTACCTGAATGAGGCACTTTCTCCGTCTATCTAGAAAGCTATTTGAGATCGTGTTGCCGTCATACTTGGCAAGCACAGAGAGAGAGCGTGCTGTTTATCTACGCTACACGAGACAAAGGCTCGCCTAGAACTTCAGTGTCTTCCCGAGAGAGCCTGGTAGCCAAGGCGACCAATTCCTCTCGAGATAATGGGCGATCATTTACAAAGATCGCGATTGCAGTCAGTGGAATGAATCGCTCGTTGACCGACAGTACTGTCGGGCCTGGCCTCTTGCGCTCAGGGTTGGTTCGAAGCACCAATCGTCGGACCAGACAGGTTCCAGCGGCGTCAAAGCCGAACATGTCTGAGATCCATACAGGCTGTTTGGAGATAGCATAATCGAGGCTTGAAGCAAGTGACCCTGCATATCCGTGTATGACGTGCGGGTCCAGGCCACTGGCCGCTCGCACGAGCAGTAGAGCTAGCCCCTTTACCGCAGCCGTCCACTGAAAGGAGCCCGCGGAGTGGTGCGCTCCAGCACCTTTACCTCTCACGCAGTGGCAATGTAAGCCACTAGCACGATCGGTAAATATAACTTCAAAAAGCTGGTCTTGATCGAAAAATAATTTCATCTCTCTCATACCATCTCTCTGTCACCGTAGTTACAACTCTTGGCTTCCTTATTGATAGAATCCGATCTGGGCTAGCTCCTGTTACGTTTGCACTACGACGTGTGCTCTCCTGCTTCGTTATCGTAACAGCTCATACGTCACGATAGGGCTCAAGGATCATGTCCTTATGCACAAAAACATTGAACCTAAAACCTGGTCGGATCTCGAGGGTGGGCTGAATGTTAAGGTTTCTCTGCGTTATCTGCTGACCCACTTGATTCCCAGTACGAGCAACTCCTTGCAGAGCTAACTCGTCATAGGTTGGGTCAAACGTGTTGAAGTTTCGACCCTCGGCTAGCTGTGCTCCAGCGCCTAAAAGAGATGAAAAGATAACACCCGAGAGGATCCTGCCCCAGTGGTTGTTCACTTTATCCGAAAGGCCAGCATACCCGGAGAGATCCGTGCCAGGCATCCCCTCCAGCGAGAGAGACTTCCCATTCGGCATAACAAGTCGAGTCCAGACAATCAGCACGCGCTCCTGTCCATATACTATTCGAGAGTCATATTTCCCGATAACCCGAGCACCTTGAGGAATAAGAAGATGGGCTCCTGAGACTGTGTCGTAGATATTTTGCGAGACCTGACCAAGAATTTGGCCAGGTAGGTCCGAGTTTATTCCCGTAAGAAGAACTCCGGATATAAGGGTTCCTCCCATAAGCTGATACTTTGACCGGGGCGCCATCAGGCGTTGATTCAACACGACACTTGATGTCTCTTGACTCTCAAGGAATGCTCTCTTGTCGTCCTGTCGGTTGGCATCATCACGACTATTGGTTTGAGCCGACGATGAACTATCACTGTCTTGCTGCTCTGAAACACCGGTGGGCGAGGAGGCTCTCGCTTCGCCAAGAGGTATCGAGATATTTTGGAACGTGAGCCCGGCTCGTTTCGCTAACTGAGCCCGTTGTATCCTCTCCTCCCGAAGCTTAGCTAGCATGCTGTCGAAAGGATTAGGGGCGCTGTTACCCTGGGGAATTATCAGTGGCTCACGCGTGGGTACGGCAGTCGGCGGTGGTAGCTCTGCATACGAGGAGGGCAGATTAGTCACATTGAAGGAAGGCTGCCCCCGCCTGGTCTCTTTCTCTACTGGCTTTTTGTCAGTGTCTCCACCACCTGACATAATTCCAATTGTCATGAGGATTCCTAAGGTTCCAATAGCCATCAGCACCTTCTCTTTCCCGATGGCAACTCCAGGCTTTGGAGGTTTTGCGCGTGTGAGCCCGTCACTAAAGATTGTCTCTGCCATAACGTGTCATCGCCTCCGAGAGTTAAAAGAAATTGCGCTGAAACCAATTTTTCCTGGGGCCCAGTTCAATCGTTATTTTTCGCTTTGGTCCAACTCTGAGCTCAGCCGACTCAAAAAGCCGATCCACTATGTAGTAGTCTCCCTTCTTTCGGTAATTGACCAGCAAGGGCTCTGAACCATCCTCGAGCAGGAACAGGGCGGGTGCCTCAGAGACACGCATGGCGGGAGGCATCTGAATAAACGTCTTTTTCCCGTCATCAAACACCCTAACGGGCTTCCAGTCGTAATCATCACCCTCAATTTGGTAGGTAAAACGAAGCTCCTCAGGTGCGATGGTCACCTCACTCTGCTCTTCGCGCTGAGTGGCTTCCTTCAACGCTGCTTCATAGGTCTCAGGGTAGTTCCAGGCCACTACAGGAGTGTGATAGTCCCCACTCTTAAGTTTAATCTGATACACGTGCTGGTCAGTGGTGATGATCAGATTCGTTTGAATGTCCTCATCGAGAGGTTTTACGACTAAATGGGTGGTCTCAAGCGGAGCTCTTCCGCTCTTCATCACCGCAAGGTTCCACCGGACGGTGTCACCCGCCGTGGGGGGAGTAGTAATGAACTCCCCAGGCATTAACTGAATGTCAGTGACGTGGTCTACGGCAGAGGTAACCTCGTAGACGGCAGTATCCTTGTAGTTGAAGATAGTTTTTGCGCCTGAGATTTTGACCTTTCTTGGCTGCTGTAATGCTAGAAGAGAGGAACGCTCGACTTTTAGCTTATTTCGTAACGTAGAGACCTGCTCAGCTAACTCCTCAAGGGCACCTCGCCCTTCGAGGCCCTCATCATTTGCGAGCTCCTTTGCCATTATCTTAAGCTCTTGGCTTTGATCGGGGTCTCTCTTCGCCGCACGAGCTGCCTGTTTTGATTCCATCTTGGCAACCAGCGCGTCGTACTCATCCTGAGCATCCTGAAAGGCCTGCCGGAGGTCTTCAGGCGTAGGAGGGGCGACTAGTTTCCCAGACTCCTTCGGCTCTAAGGGAAGCTCTGCCCGTGGCGCGCTAGGTACGGACACTTCCTTCTTTGCGTTCAGAGCAAGTTGGCGCTCGAGGGCTTCATCGAACCCATCAGGAAGAAGGTCAGAGGCCATGGCAGGTTGTACCGCCAGGAAGAACTGTATCGTAAGTGCCATCAATGTGTTCTTCATAAAGAGTATCCTTTGGTATCAGTCATTGGTTGCTTTTCCTCTATAGCTCTCGGTTCCATTGGAAGTTCTTGATGAAGAGACCAAGGGGATTATCCTGAAGGGTCTGCTCGTCCTTTGGAGGATCAAGCTCGATGATCACAGTAGCGAGCATCGTGTACTCATCCTCCTTCTGCCCGTGCGGGCTAAATACTGTCTCTTGCCACCTAAGCTGGTAGGAGCTTGTGTCGGGTATCTTCACTATTGAAAGCGGTTGGACCGTGATGAGTACCTTGCCAATCTTGTTAATTGGACTGTTTGGATCCTTCTGCGTCATCTCATTAAGAAGCGCTGCAGCATCAGCACGAAGAAACGCATAGGTTTTGACCCAGTTTTGCCTAATCACCACAGGATCCAGCGGGACGCTTCGCACGTTTCGAATGAACTGTGCAAGAAAGTACTTAACCTCAAGCTCTCCTGGCTGGTATTGCGTTTGCTCAACTGGGCCTAGCGTTCGCGCCTCACCGGTCTCCTTATCAACTCCTACCAACACGGGAATTACCCGCTGCTGATTGATGAGAGCAAGAAGCGTTGCAGCGGTGAGCCCCAGTAGTGCTAGAGTACTTAGACACGCGAATCTCCAGTTTCGAGCCGATACAACTGCAGAGCCAAGACGTAGATCCCAAGCTTGCTGTGCTGCACGAAAGGCGGTCTCTGGGGGAGATAAGGGTTTCATCGGCACTGGGTTTGAAATGAATGGGCTTTTCATACGGCCTCCCTCGATGACGTGTTAGAACTGCTTTGAGCGTTACGAGACTGATTGTCTGTTTGTTGCTGGTTACTACTAGCTCCACCCGCAGAGCTAGCGCTAGTCGACTGTCGCGCGCGCTGCGTCTGCTGATTCATCTGAAACCTTCGATACTCCGGTACTTGAGACTTTCCTTCATTGAATGTTCTTGAAACACTCTCTGCGGCTTTGGCAATTGGAGCCCCCAGCACTCCCCCAGCTCCTCCTACCGCATACATAGTAGCCTTGGACGCGGCACGAGCCGCTTTGCCTGCTATAGACTTCTCCTCACTCATGCTTCCCATGGCAGCAGCAGCCGCTACAGCACCACCGTGAAGATTGCCAGCGGTTCTTACAGCTCCCTGTGCCCCGACTCCGGTAGCTTCTGCCGCCGTTGATGCTATGCTTCCAGCACCCGCAGCTGTTCTTGCAACAGTGCCTGCAGATAGGCTTGGAGAGCCCGACAAGAGCCCTTGAGCGATGCCGGGTGCGTGAAGTGATAAAAATGCCAGGGCCAGCGAGAGGCAGCAAAATTCCATCGACTGCTGCCATGAAACCCCTGGTGGTATAGCAACCTGGCGCAGAAGGCCGTCTGAGAGGCCAACTACAAGCGCTAAGATAAGTAGTTTGACGCCAAAAGCGATCACAGCGCCAAAAACGCGCTCCGCCAGAAAGGCTGTTGGCTTAAATATGCCAAACGGCACCAGTATAAACCCGGCTGAGGCAATGAGCAGATATTCAATATACGTTACGAACATCTGGATCGCCATGAGTGCAAAGCAGAGTAGCGAAAATAAAACCGAGACCATCATGAGAATGCCGTCCCCGCCCGGAATGCCTATGTAGGAGGAGGCCGCATCGGCAAACACCTTGTCGATAATCGGCTG
>JBILFA010000169.1:0-5216 GCA_044351795.1 Bdellovibrionota bacterium
TGGCCGATCCAAACTTGAACTCGCTGCGCTCCTCCAAGATTTGGATTAACGGCTTAGGGCACGCGCCCTAAGAACCCGGCGTTCAGGCGCCACGCAGGCTTGGCGCTGGCATTCCCTGCGAGCATTGCTTGGCCGATCCAAACTTGAACTCGCTGCGCTCCTCCAAGATTTGGATTAACGGCTTAGGGCACGCGCCCTAAGAACCCGGCGCTCAGGTGTTATGCAGGACTAACTCGCATTTCTAATTGGCTTTTTGCCGGAATCTTTTCGAACCTTGATTAGGCTCAGGGCAGATCCTATCCTTTCCCGAGAGACTCATCATAAATGGTCTCTTAACAAGGTGACAAAGTGAGTAGCTTTAGCTCTTCTCTCCATTCGATGATCGTGCCCCTTCTCGTCTTCAAGGGTGCCCCTACATAGGGGTTCGTCGCTTTATTTCTTCCCTGTATTTTCGGTGATGATGACGCCATGACTGGATGGTTAGGCACACGGGTGCTGGCGTCCGTTGGATCACCCTCAAGATATTTGATAAGGACGTGAGGACATATGTTAGGTAGCGATCGATTTGTATCAAACAGATCGGAATTTTCGGCGTGTGGTTGTGAAGAAAGAGCTTCGACTAGAGAAGCTCAACAACAAACAGCGCTCAGCGTTCCGGTCGTCGTACGCAGTTGTGCGGTCTCATTCTCAGAGCTTGCGGGCCGACTAATCTCCCGTATGGCAGCGGAAGATTGTGAGACGCTGCAGCACGAAGCGTCCCGAGATCCGGTCGATAGAATGGTACGTGAACGGCTTGCGTTACCGGTAGGTTGCGGTAAAAGCGCAGAGGAAGTTTTTCAAGAGCTATCGGCTCGCGAATGGGTTCCTCAGAAGCTGATCGAGCTGGCAACACAACGTTGTTCAACGCCATCTCCTATTTCGACATCGTTTGTCGGTGCAATCGCTCAAATTGTGCAGATGGCGATCGAACGTGAGAACATCGTAGAGCGTCTATCCCAACAAACTACGTCGTATGGACTGAAGCTTCCGAACGAACTCAAAGTTACTATGTCTCGGGTAGATACGGAGGGCTCCCTTCTTTTCCAAGAGAGTGTGGCGAAGTGCAGATCTCTGTTGAGCGCTTTTGATGGCCCAAGCTGTCATGATCTCGGGCGCGCCCTCTTGGCCGGCTGTCTAAGGAAGGGCACTCCATCGGTCCAACCTGAAGCTGTCAACGAATATCTCACGAAAGGCCCAAGAGTTTCGCGGCACTGTAGGGCGGAGTTCAACCCAAAGGTGATCTTTGATATGGCGATTACTCATAATTGGATGCACGTTACGGATCGAAGGCATGTGAAGGAGTATATCTGCCGTAAGCCCCATGTTGCTTGGCCTATCATGCACGCCCTCAAAGCGATCTACGGCGAAATCAATAGTCGTGCCCGAGTGATCAGGGAGCTTACGGAGGGCGGAGCTGAAGTTCCTCAAAGCATCTATGTACTCAAAGATGTCGTGAGTCGAGCAGCGTCAAATCAGTTCGTCCGTCTTGTGGATGAGGTGAGATGTTCGTTGCCGATAGAGGGGCGAGCACGCAGATGATCGAGGTCTATGCTATGAATCTTCGAGTGACCTCGAGTTTCGTGGGATAGCTGCACCAAGCGCGAAGCAAATGGGGTGATAAATCGCATAATGCGGCGAGAGGTCCCACCGGCTCGCACGCAGAGCGCTATGTGATGCCTCTCATTGCACTGCGATAGCTGTGCTTGCGGAGTGCAGGAGCAGCAACTACCGTATCACTAGACTATATCACTATCCGCCCCACCTTAACGAACGAGCTCTACGAGGAGTGATTATGAAGCTTTCTAACAACACGGTTGTGATTACCGGAGGTGGTACAGGGATAGGGTTCGCGCTGGCGCAGCGCTTCGTTCAGGCTGGAAGCCGCGTCATCATCTGCGGCAGGCGAGCCGGAATTTTGCGTGAGGCGAGTGAGCTTTGTCCACAACTCGAGACATACCAGGTAAATCTGGAGGACGATGCGGAGCGTCTGCGAATGTATCGAGAACTCACTGAGTCACATCCCGACATCAATATTCTCATCAACAACGCAGGTATTCAGATCCATCCGCCACGACTCCTTCACGAGCAGGTGTGGCAACGACATGCACAGGAAATATCGATAAATCTAGAAGCTCCGATACATCTTTCGATGTTGTTCGTTCCGCATTTGATACAGAAGGAGAGAGCGGCGATTGTCAACGTTACCTCTGGTCTTGCTTTTGTTCCTCTCGCCTTTGTTCCCACATATTCAGCAACAAAGGCAGGGCTCCACTCTTTTACGCAGAGCTTGCGCTTTCAGCTTCGCGAGACATCTGTCGAGGTCGTCGAGATTGTTCCGCCTGCGGTCGATACAGATCTCGGAGGTCCAGGCAAACACACCTTTGGGGTTAATGTGGAGGACTTCGCGGATCACGCTGTTCAACGGCTTGCCGAGGGAGCACACGAATTTGGGTACGAAACCAGCGAAGTAGCTCGATTGGCCCCCTATGAGCAGCGACAGGCTCTGTTTTTGAAGATGAATACCGACATGAGCGGCAGATTTATCGATTAGCAGAGTATGAGGCTCATGAGCTGGCATTGTCCGAGACTAAACAACTCCAAAGGGTAGTTTAGCCCCGATTCCTTGCAGGAGTGAGCGGTGTCCCCAGGTTAGGAAATCAGCTCTTCGAGCTGATTGATATCCTTCTGCCCGAGAACGCAGTCGGATTCCGATGTCTCCTCAATCTCCCGGTCTATGTGGGCGACCAGTGTGTCGAACTCCCATTCGTCCATCTTCGTTAGGTCCTCGAGCTTAAAGACGTCTTGGAGCTGCTCGGGAACTTCGAACTTGCTCTCTTGCGTGGCTGCGGCGAACATGGCTGGGGTGAGTTCTGGCGAGAGATCAGTCCCTGAACGCTCTAGCCATGACGGGTTGCCCGGGTCAAACCTCGCCAAGGCGGCATCCACCTTTGCTCGGTCGGTTTCAAATGGAAACATCTCACCGGCGAGCTTTTCGTTCGGTTGTTGCTGCTGGTTGAGGAAGCAATTGAACCATAACACCGCGAGCCGAAATTTCTGAAGGTCGCCTTCGATGATCGTTGTAACAGCACCCCTGTGAGAACCAGCTCTGTCCAGCAGGCAAGCGGTCTCAACTCCCAGTCCCATATTGGCGAGCACCATGGACGCTACCTGGGAAGAAGTGCAACCCCACGTTTCGATCTCAAGCTCGGATTGTTTTGATTGGGGCGTCTCCTTGGCCATCGCCCGCCACTTGTTGTACTTTCTTGGTTCGTCAGACGACATCAGCATGTGCGCAATGTGCCGTGAGCATCCCCATAGAAGGCCTCCCGAGAAACCCAGCGTTGGAATCGCCACACCCACGAGAGCGCCGACGTAGCTCTCACGCACCAGATGGGGCCGGATCGCATTTAGTAGCTCCTTGGGTGTCGATTTGCTCGCTAACCGGAAACTAACGTAACACGAAAGCAAGGCGGCTAGATCCATCGGTGGATAGAGGTCCATCAACCCGCCAACTGATAGATTGCTCGCGCCTTGAACAGTCTCATGCGAAGTAATGTCTGAGACGTAGTACAACATCGATTTAAAGTTCGGTCCTCGGAGGATACGAGCTAGCTGATACTTGGTGACGGGACGGATAACACGCTGTTTAGACTTCGAATCAGCAATCAACGTGCGAATAGCTACAGGAACTGCGAGAGGGATGTAGCCGAGTCTCTTGGAGTATTCGATCGCCTTTTGCCATGAGTCATCTGTTCCCGCGCTGTCTATCTGCATAACCCTCATCACTTAAATCGTTACCCGTATCAACGCATAAAGAGAGCTATCGACGTCTCCTTCACTAGCCTTAAGTATTCGCCGTGCAAGCGCGGGCGCGAGGCTATAAGCAGTTGAGCTTAAAAGTACTTTTATTGTGATTAGGCAACCTTCTCGCTGTAAATCATACGATTCTGATCGTCGTGACGAACTTGATCAGTCACTTAGCCGAAAACTTGAACACGGTCGTTTGTTGGTACACATCTCCCGGGCGCAGTATCGTTGAGGGAAAGTCAGGCTGATTGACTGAGTCGGGGAAGTGTTGTGTCTCCAGACAGAACCCTCCATGCCTGCCGTATGGCACTCCCCCTTTGCCGACCTGCGTTCCATCAAGATAGTTGCCGGTATACAGCTGCACACCGGGTTCTGTCGTTTGAACCTCGAGAGTTCTGCCGGAGGCTGGATCGTAGGCCCGTGCTGTGAGCTTTAAGCCGGGACCTTGAGGCGCGAGAACAAAGGTGTGATCGTATCCGATCCCTACCTCGGATATCCGATCTCCGATAGCGTGTGGGTTCGTGAAGTCGAAAGGAGTCCCAGTCACTGCGGTGAGCTCACCGGTCGGTATGAGTGTCTCATCCACAGATACGATTTTATCGGCGCTAATCATCAGTTGCTGCGATAGAATGCTCCCAGAGGCTTGTCCTGCCAGATTAAAATACGAGTGGTTCGTGAGGTTAATTGGAGTAGGTTTCGTCGTAGTCGCTTGGTAGTCGATCCGAAGGGCGTTCTCTTTGGTTAGGGTATAGGTCACCTCGGTAGTAACCTCTCCTGGATACCCCTCATCGCCATCAGGGCTTATATGCGAGAGAGTAACACGAGCGTAATCAGCGGTGCGCTCAGGACGAGCTCTCCATACCGCTCGATCGAATCCATCAATGCCGCCGTGCAGGTGGTTCGGTCCGTTATTTATAGCCACTGTGTACTCTTTGCCGTCGACAGAAAACTTGCCCCGCGCAATTCGATTGGCGAAACGACCCGTGATAGTACCGAAATACGGGTGTCGATCCTCGTACGGTTCAAGGGTGTCAAAGCCCAAGACGACGTCTTCAAGGCGTCCCTGACGGTCGGGCACGAGGAGTGTCCGGACAATTCCTCCCCACGTAATAATCGAGGTGCTGACCCCGTTGCCACTCGATAAGGTATATTCTTCAACAGAGAGACCTGCTCGAGTCTTTCCGAAGGCACGAACAGTGATATCTGGGTGAGTAGACTGAAGAATACTCGAAGCGGATAGTGGTGACATGCAACCTCCACAAAAGGGAATCGACAGCGGGATAAACAATACAGCCGTACCATGAAAGGTCTTTGTGGGGAGCCTACCACGGTCATATCGGAGGACAACCTAAAAGGGGGACTTCGCGGAC